>JAWOHU010000130.1:0-8251 GCA_046485025.1 Cloacimonadaceae bacterium (SeqCode)
CACTCTCCACAAGTGAAACTTTAACTCCACTGCGTTCGGGAATCATCACGCTTCTGGCCAAAAAGGGAAGCTCTGGTTCGCTTTCTGCAAAAGTAACCGGTTCGCCTTTAATTTTTAATTGATGATATGTTTCTCCATTAATCTGAACGGGAGAAGCATCAAATGACCCGAATCTGAATTCCAGCCGGATCCCCTTATCATCAGAGCTCAGAACCTCTACAGAAGTTTTAGAATTATCAATTAGAATAGTTTCTGCTCCGCACAAGAAAATAGCTGCTAAAATTACAATACTAAGAATTAAATGTCGCATAATATCTCCTTTTTTAGATACTAATTTATTTATCTTACGATTTTTTCTTTGTGATTTATTACGTTACCAGGGGCATGGCAAAGAGCAATCTGATTCTCTTAACCATTTAAAATAACGTCAGTTATCTTTTTTCTGAAGATTGATCTTGAGTAACTTTTCAGACAGAGATATAATGAGGACACAAACAATATCCTGTCAAGTGAAAAAATCAGATGTATAACAAATGATAACAACAAGCTCCGGATTACGACTCAATGTTAAGTTGACTTCAGATAGGGTTTTTCATATAATTGTTACTTGTTATCTGATGCTTGTTGGGAGGACTTAGCGAAGACAAGCTTTACGTTGAGTACTCGTGATGTCTTCGCAGGAAGGGAGAATAAGGAGATTTTCCTGTTTTCGGCACTGTTTTTGCATATAATATTAATGTATAAGGAAAATAATTCATTAGAGATACATAAGGAGATGTTTATGAAGAGCCTCGTATGGCTAATAGTAATGCTATCAGCCGTCAGCATGATTTTCGCGGCAAGCGGTGCGATTGCCGTTTCCGGAAGTCAGAACAGCACATCACTACTGCGCAACAACCAATCCGGACTGGCAGTTGACTACACAATCGGAACTGTCCACTATCTGGATGCTGTGACCAATCAGGGCAATTACACAGAACTGGCGATTGAGGGCTATACCCACACCAATACAACCGGTCTGCCCAAACTGCCTCTGATGCGTAAAATCATTCGCGTCCCTCTGGAAGCAACCATTATGGCGCGCGTCACTGATAAAACCACCACCACAGTTTCATTAGCCAGTATGGGTATTACCAATCCCGTGCTGCCACGCCAGGAATCAGTTGCCAAGTGTGATGATCCTGCTCTGGTGCCGTTTGTGGTTGACAACACATTTTACAATGGAGCTGAATGGACCACTGAGCCCACCGTTAAAATCGAAGAAATCGGAATGATGCGCGGCGCACGTCTGGTGGCGCTGGACTTCGTTCCTGTGCAATACAATCCAGCTTCTGCACAACTGGAAATCATCACTTCCGCCACTGTGGAAGTGAGCTATCCGGGTGCTGATTGGGCTGCCACAGACGAGCTTTATGAACGTTATTATTCATCAGTGTTTGAGACCAATCTGGCACAATCAGTTTTTAACTACACCCCGCCCCGCACTTCTCTGGACCGCTATCCACTGGGTATGATAATTGTAACTCCCAACAGCTATATTACCTCATTGCAGCCCTTTATAGACTGGAAAACCCAGCAGGGCTACAACGTTACTGTGGCTACCACGGAAACTCTGGGTGCCACTACTTCCGCCATCAAAGCCTATCTGCAGAACATTTGGGATACCGCAACAACCAACAATCCCGCGCCTTCCTATCTGCTCATTGTGGGTGACACGCCTCAGGTTCCTGCCTGGACAGGACAAACCAGCGGCGGACACGTTACAGACCTGACTTATGTCAGGCTGCAAGGCACTGACTATGTTCCCGAAATGTATTACGGCAGGTTTTCCGCCACCAGCACCACCCACGTTCAGACCTATGTGGAAAAGACTTTGCAGTATGAAATGTATAGTATGCCAGATCCGTCCTACCTTTCTCATACAGTCCTGATTGCAGGTGCAGACGCCAACTTTGCTCCCACTCACGGCAACGGACAAATCAATTATGGCAAGAATAACTATTTTGGACAATCCACTGCTCCTGACTGGATACCTTATGGTCCATACAACATCAGAAATCACATGTACCTCTATCCTGCTTCCGCCAGCTCTGATGCACAGATTCTGGCTGATATGAGCGCCGGACTCGGGTACATAAATTATACAGCTCATGGAAGCGAAACAACTTGGTCAGACCCCACTGTCACAATCTCCAATATCAATGCCATGACCAATAACAACAAATACTTTGTAGCTGTCGGAAACTGCTGTCTGACCAATCATTTCAATACTACGGAATGCTTTGGCGAAGCCTTTACCCGCGCTCCCAACAAAGGTGCAGTTGCCTACATCGGCGGCACTAACAGCACCTATTGGGATGAAGATTATTACTGGGCAGTTGGTTACAAGCCGCCCGTGGTGGGAACCGGCTCACCTTATCAGCCCAACCGCATCGGCGCTTATGATGCGCTTTTTCACACACACGACGAAGCTTTCGCAGATTGGGGCAGCACTGTCGGCTCGATGATTTTCATGGGCAACATGGCAGTAGTGGCTCAAAACAGCAGCAGGATAAATTATTACTGGGAAATCTATTCCGTGATGGGCGACCCCAGCCTCATACCCTATATGGGAATTCCCCTGCCAATCAATGCACAGTATGCTCCCACCGTTCAGGTCGGAACTAATTCCATGCAGTTGTTAGTTGACCCCTATACCTATGTGGCGATTTCCAAAGACAATGTGCTGCATGGTGTTGGTCTGGTAGACGCATCCGGAGCGTTGACTCTGAACTTTACACCCTTTACCACTCCCGGACCTGCAACTCTGGTGATGACACGTTCTCTGAGTCAGCCCACCATTGCGACAGTTCAAGTTACAGCCGGCGCCGGACCTTATCTTCTGGTCAACAATATGGCTGTCGTGGATGGCAACAATTCCATCCCTGAATCCGGAGAAACCATATATCTGGAGCTGGTGGTCAACAACGTAGGAACTGCTACTGCACAGAATGTTACAGTCACTATGACCACCACCAATCCTTATGTGAGCATCATCAATGGCACTGCCAATATTGCCAGCATTGCTGTGAATACGCCCACCACTATCAGCAATACCTTCCAGGTCGCAATTCTGACTTCAATCCCGGACCAGGAAGAGGTGGAATTTAACTTTACTTTTACTGCCGGAGCTGATGTCTGGACAGCCGATCGCAGCATCACTGTGAACGCTCCCAATCTTGCTTTCAGCACACCCAGTTTCTTTGACCCCAACAATAATGGCGCTTTCGAACAGGGTGAGACCATAACAGTTACTTTCAGTGTCAGCAATACGGGACATATGAATGCAGCTGCCGGACATCTGGATTTCATCTATGACAACAGCCTGGCAACCCTTTCTGCCAATTCCTTCACCCTGCCCGGTATCAATACCGGAGTGGTGATTCCGCTGGTGCTGGATGTGACTATTTCACCAAATGCCACCACAGGTTCAGTAATTCCCATAGGCTTGGCTTTGACAGCAGGCGCACAAATTGTCAACAGCATGATAGCCCTGCCGGTCGGAGCTACTATGGAAGGTTTTGAATCTGCAGGATTTACAGCCTACCCTTGGATCAATCCCAGCACCATTCCCTGGACTATTGACACCGGAACCAATAATGTCAACAGTGGCACCTATGCAGCCAAGTCAGGCGCCATCGGCAACAACGGCATGACAGAACTCAGCATCACTCTGGATGTGGGTTTGAGTGGAGAGATAACTTTCTACAGAAGAGTCTCTTCCGAAAGCGGATATGACTTCCTGAAATTCTATATTGACAACACTGAAATGGGCAGCTGGTCTGGCAACCAACCCTGGATGCAGATGACCTATCCTGTCAGCGCAGGTCAGCGTACCTTCAAATGGACCTATTCCAAAGACTATGCCACCGTCAGCGGATATGACTGCGCTTGGATTGATGATGTCGTGTTCCCTGTTTCAGGCAATGCGGTTCTGCCTATGATGTATCTGCCTACCACAACAATGAACTTCTCAGATGTACAGCTCAACGTCCTGACTTCACAGGATCTGCTGGTGCGCAATCTGGGAACTGCTGCTCTGACAGGAACCATCAGTGTTCCTGCTCTGGTGGATTTGTCTTTCAACGGAACGCCGGTCAGTGACACCTATAACTATTCCATTCCAGCCTTTGGCACAGGCATCTTTACCATCAGTCTGCTGCTGACTGCGCCTGCAGTGGTGGATGAGTATATTGTTATCACTTCCAACGATGCGGCTCATCCCACTCAGCAGATTACTCTGCACATTGCAACCACTGCCAATGACGATGATAACAACATTCCGGCAGTGACAAAACTGGAAGGCAATTATCCCAACCCCTTCAATCCTTCCACCACCATCCGCTTTGGTTTGAAAGAGCCCGGACAGGTCGCAATCAATATTTATAATAATAAGGGTCAACTGGTCAGGACTCTGGTCAGTGAAAACAAGAAAGCCGGAATGCATAGCGTTGTCTGGAATGGCACCGACAACAGCGGCAAACCCGTATCCAGCGGAGTTTATCTTTACAGGATGCAGGCAGAGGGGCTTTCCCAAACTCGCAAAATGATGTTAATGAAATAAATTGACAGGTTTTAACAATGAAAAAAACTAACGAAACATGCTGTTCTTTTCAGGAGGAACGAAAATGAAAAGATTCTTACTTCTGGCGTTATTAATGACGCTGTCTTTGCTGCTCTTTGCAGAGCAATATGTTGTCAACGCTAACCAGAATGAGGTTAACGTAATCTCAACCAGCGCAGATCAGACTGTTCTGGAAATGACTTTGGGTCACTTCAACCGGGAAGCGGTGCGTATCAATGATGAGACTTTTTGGTCACTGAATCTCAAGAAAGAAGGCATCACTCTGGAAGCCGGACTGCCTGAACTGCCTTATGTAACGCGCAGTTTGATTATTCCCGGCACAGCCAGAATGAACCTCAATATTCTGGAATCGGAATATGTTGATATCGAGATGCCGGTTGTTCCTTCTAAAGGCAATCTGACCCGCGATATCAATCCTGATGATGTGCCCTGGGTGTTTGACCCGTTCTATCAGAGCGGCGGATCCTATCCGGAAGAGCTTGCCCGTTTGTCCGAACCCTTCATAATCAGGGACTATCGCGGCATCACGGTTTACTTCCAGCCCTTTGTCTATTACCCTGAAAATCAGACCCTGCGTGTCTATACCAGGCTCAGACTGGCTGTCAGCAACACAGGAACCGATAATGTCAATACGATGACTGCTGCCAAAAACTCTGCCAGTTCCTGGTTTGAGAACATCTACAAGAATATGTTCATCAACTACAGCCAGGCCAAGTATCCCGTGCTGGATGAGCAGGGCAGAATCATTGTTATCAAGAACACTATGTTTGATGCTACTCTGCAGCCTTACATAGACTGGAAACGACAGAAAGGCTTCACGGTTGACATAGTGGATGTGAGCATAGCTGGACCCACAGCCACGCAAATCAAAACCTATATACAGAATCAGTATGATCTCAATACAGACCTGGCTTTTGTGCAGATTATTGGTGACCATGCCCAGGTTCCGTCTCTGACCTCAGGGGGCGGAGCATCTGATCCCTCTTTTGCACTATTGGCAGGTAATGACAACTACCCTGATATCTTTGTTGGACGCTTTTCAGCTCAGACTCTACCTGAATTGCAGACCCAGATTACGCGCTCCATTCACTATGAAAGAGATATGCAGGCAGGTAACTCCTGGATTGCCACCGGCACAGGCATAGGTTCCAGTCAGGGAGCAGGAATTGGCGACATGGGCGAATCCGATATTCAGCATCTGAATCTGATCAGAACAGACCTGATGACCTACGGTTACACAACTGTTGACCAGTTCTACGAACCCAGCGCTACAGCCACGCAAGTTACCACAAGTCTGAATACAGGACGCGGTTTTATCAATTACTGTGGTCACGGTTCTAATACATCCTGGAGTACGACAGGTTTCAGCAACACCCATGTCAATGCCCTGACCAATGATTACAAGCTGCCTTTCATTGTATCCGTGGCTTGCGTAAACGGCAATTTTACCAATACGACCTGTTTTGCAGAAGCCTGGCTGCGTGCCACCAACACCACCACAGGTGACCCGACCGGCGCTCTGGTCTTCTACGGCTCTTCCATCAACCAGAGCTGGGCTCCGCCTATGCGCGCCCAAGACGAAATCACAGACCTGATGGTGGCTGAAGAGATGAATACCATTGGTGGTCTGATGTATAACGGCTCCTCTGAAATGATTGAAGTTTATGGCACCGGCGGCGCTGATATGTACAAAACCTGGCACATCTTTGGCGATGCGTCATTAATGGTGCGCACAACTGATCCACAGCCTCTGACAGCGCAGTATATGAGTGTTCTGTTCCTGGGAATGTCCACTTTCACGGTGCAGACAGTTCCAGGTGCCTGGATCACTCTTTCCGCCAACGGACAGATTTATGGCGTCGGCATTGCTGACGCAACAGGCAGCGCTAACATTACGCTGACCACAGTTCCGACCCAGCCAATGGATCTGATAGTGACCATCACTGCCTTTAATAAAATAACTCACCTTGATACTGTGCAGGTGCTGCCCAGCCAGGGTGCATACATTATGATTGATGATTATTTTGTCACTGACGGCAACAACAACCAGGCTGATTTTGGCGAAACCATTACTCTCAATCTGACTCTCAACAACCTGGGAACTGCTGCCGGACAGAGCATTATCGCCACCGTAAATACGACAGATCAGTATCTGACGATTCTGAACAATACGATAAACTTCGGCACTGTCGATGCTTCTTCAACTACGACCAGCACCACAGGCTTCACCATCCAGGTTGCCAATAACGTTCCTGACCAGCATATGGCGATTCTGAACGTGGCAATTTCGCAAAGTGACACTCTGGCATGGGAATATGACCTCAATCTGGTCATGAACGCTCCTGCCTTCACGGTCGGCACCATCAATATTGATGACTCTGCCGGTAATAACAACGGCAGAATTGATTCCGGCGAGACAATTATTCTCACTATTCCGGTGCAGAACAGCGGTCATGCTGATGCAGCCGGACTGCTGTTTTCCATGCTGATTACAGACCCCGTAAATCACATTCTGGTGCCTGTGACGAGCACTTTCCCTGCCATTCCAGCAGGCGAAATCGCCAATGTGGTTTATGAGCTTACCTTCAGTTATCAGGTGCCGGCTGGAACGCTGGTTCACTTTATGCTGATTGGAGTTTCAGGACAATATACTATGACCTATACATTCGAAAATTACGTCGGAATGGTCATGGAAACCTTTGACAGCGGCAGTTTTGCCTCTTTCCCGTGGACCTTCAACGGCGGCAACTGGATTCTGGATTATGCCAATTATCACAGTCCCGGCGCCAGCGCCCGTTCCGCCACTATTACACATGGTCAGATCACCACGATGGAAGTCATTCTTGACGTTCCTGTGGCTGGCAATGTCACCTTCTGGAAGAAGGTATCCTCCGAGCAGAACTATGACTATCTGAAATTCTATCTGAACAACATAATGATGAATCAGTGGTCCGGAACCATTGACTGGAGCCAGGAAACCTATTCTGTAGTCCCGGGTCCCGCCATTTTCAGATGGGAATATTCCAAGGATAACATGGTAAGTGAAGGCTCTGACTGTGCCTGGATTGACGATATAGTCTTCCCCTCCACAGGCGGAGTCATCGGCGCGCCCATTTTGAATGTCAGCGCCACAGAGCTGGATTTCGGCTCACACATTGCGGCAGATTTTACTCCGATGCCGTTCACAATCACCAATGACGGCACTGCCACAATGATTGGCACCGTCAGCGGCAATGGCATCTTCCAGATAGCGCAGGGCATCACGGAAAACTATCATACTTCTGTGTCCTATGCCATCCCGGCTGGTGCTACAATGAACTTCCAGGTCAAAATCTTCCCGCCCATGGAAGGCACCTACAGTACTGACATCATGATTATGTCTGACGACCCTGACAATCCGCTGGCATCAATTTTGGTGACTGCAGAAGTGCTGCCAACTTCAGCTGACGACAACGTTGCAGCTCTGGTTACTGCTCTGAAGGGCATCTATCCCAACCCCTTCAATCCGGAAACCAATATCTCCTTCAGCCTCAAACAGGATGGCAAAGTTACAATGTATATTTATAACGTGCTGGGACAAAAGGTCAAAACCTTGGTTGATACCAATCTGAAAGCAGGCAATCACAC
>JAWOHU010000136.1:0-4920 GCA_046485025.1 Cloacimonadaceae bacterium (SeqCode)
TTGAACAGTTCATCATGAATTCTGATATGGCGAGGCTCATAGTCACTTGTATTTAAGAATTTATCCAGTTCAGCAGCAAAACCTTCTTCCAGCTTGATGAATTTCTTTCGCATCTGTTCAATCTTGTCAGGATTGGCGGCAGAGTTTTCTTTCAGTTTGTTGAGGTTTCTGTTCATCTGATTCATTCTTTCCTTGATAAAGGGACTGATAGTGACTTCGATTTCTGTTTCATTGCCTTCCACACTACCGGCAGAGGATATGTCCACAGAGCCCGAGGTCATGACCTGGCTGCCGTCTATCACGCTGTTTTCCGGATTTCCTATAATCTTTTTCTCGGCTATGACTCTGGAACCCGTGATGTAATTATCAAAGGAAAGCTCACCTCTGCACATGACCAGGGAGTTTTTGATGTTTTTCACTTTCAGATTTTCGGAAGTGACTACTCCGGCTGCCTGGCAATCAACGATATCGCCTTCTATAGTTAATTCTCCTTCAGCGTAAATATCAGAGTTATAAATGCTCCCTTTGACATAAAGATCAGACATGATAAAGAGATTTGCCTTGTTGATAGAACCCTCTACAGTCAAGGATGCAGCAAGCGTTACGGGCATCTTGGACAGCTTGATATCGCCTTTATAGACAAGGTTATTGACCACGTTGATTTTGTTATCTTTGTCAACAAAGGGGTAGCCAATGATGTCAGAAACTATTCTCTGACTTTCTTGATCAAGGCTGACGTTCTGCCCCAGGTAGCCTGAAAGAGCTTCTGCAGATGCCACATTTGTCGTCAGTTCGCCAAAGATATTATGAACTGCTTCAGAAGCATTGATTTTTTCAAACGGAATATCTGCCAGGATAGTGTCTTTCTCGACCAGAGTCCAATTCTGGAAATCTCTGATATTCCATTTCTCATCAGGGCTGTATGAGTATTTCCGGTTGAAATGGATTTCGATGTTCTCTATGCTGGCAGATGCTTTACAGATGGCAACCGGAAACGGTTTTTCATAGTCTTTGTTGTAACCGTTTTCTGCCATCCACTGAATAGCTTCTTCAAAACCATTCGTAATACCTGCCTCCAAAATCAAATCCAGGATTTCCCGCTCATCGATGATTTTATCGGACTTGTGAACATACATCCAGGCAGACATTTTGTCATCATTAATGCGGAGTGAAATGTTGCCTGAAGGACTATAAATCGTGTTTTCCATACCTCATCCCTATGATATTTATTTGTCGGTTATGGGTGCCGTCTCTCCGGTAGGAGAAATGGTCCTTTGATTCATATGTACAGATAATGTTTCTGCTGATATTGTCAAGTTTTACGCCGGCATTTCTTAATTGCTGCAGAATGATGTGCTGAATGTCCAGATATGGAAAGTCAGGAATATTCAGCAGGATGTTCTGCTCTTTGAAGGATTCGAAAATCTGTTGCCAGGTGGCTTCATCGACCTGGTAGTGACGTTTGCAGATGCCTGCGCCTATCCAGGCTTTGATGTTTTGCGGCTGGGCTGAAAAATGTTCTGTCATGGCACTGACTGTTGTTCCCGCAATGTTTTTTCTGGTTCCTTCCCTGCCGCTGTGCACTGCTCCGATTGATTGGGTTTCTTCATCATACAAGAGGATGGGGGTGCAGTCAGCAGTTCTGATTAACAGAAACTGGTCGGTCAGATTTGTGATCATTGCATCGCAGCCAGGAATCTGATGATGGTCGTCAAAGCCTGCTCCGCAATCCTCTTCTTTACAGACGTGAACGTGATTGCTATGAGTTTGCTCTGCAATCACAACTCTGTTTTTGGGTATGATGACATCTCCAACTGTAAAGTCTGCATGGTCTGACATAATCTTTCTGTAAGGCAGTGAGGTGTCTCCAAAGTATTTAAACAGAGTACTCATCTTACTTGGTTACCGCCAGAGCCAGTTCTGTTATATCTGTAGCTGGGGATGGTTCTGGCTCATGTTTTAACATCATAGCATCCACATCTGTTACAAATCTGTCCTGCAAAGTGAATCCATAAGCAGACCAGCCCAGGCAAATCAGAGCACTGATTGCCAGTGTCATTGGAGCACCAAATTGCTTGGATAAAAATCCTGCCAGCAGGCTGCCGAAGGGAGCTACAGACATAAAAGCCATGGCGTGCAGGCTCATCACTCTGCCGCGCATCTCGTCAGCAACGACAGACTGCATAATAGTGTTACTGGCAGACATCTGAAACATCATACCGAAGCCCAGAAACAGCATTAGTCCCATGCTGAGAATCAGATTTCTGGACAGGGAGAAGCCTATCATTGCCAGACTGAAAAGAGACAGAGCAAATACCATCATCTTGCTCAGTCCTCTAATAGATTTGCGCGATGCCAGATAAATCGCTCCGCAAAGCGCTCCTACACCAATCATGGACATCAGGTAACCCAGTGTCCTGGAGGTTCCATTCAGAATATCACGCGCAAAAATCGGCATCAGGACATGGTATGACATGCCAAACATTGTTATGATGGAAACATTCGCCAGCAGATACTTTATGGGCATGTGGCTGAAAGAATAGTTCCAGCCCTGCTTGATTTTTTTCAGCATAGTAAGCTGTGACTCCACAAAATGCCGTGCCGGAACTCTAATCATAAATAGTGAAATGATTACTGCGATATAGCTCAATCCGTTTATCAGAAAGCAGTATCCTTCATTGGACACAGCTATTATAATTCCCGCCAGAGACGGACCTATCAATCTGGCACCGTTGAACATGGCAGAATTCAGAGCAATGGCATTGGGCAGCAGAGACCTTTTCTGCACCAGTTCTATGACAAATGACTGCCTGGCAGGTGCATCCACAGCTTCGATTATTCCCGAAATCAGACTCAGAACAATGATATGCCAGATTTGAACTGTATTGGTCAAAACCAGAGTGGCTAAAACCAGAGCTTGAATAAGTGCCATAAATTGTGTGAGTTTGATGATGCTGAGCCTGCTCCATTTATCAGCCCAGACGCCTGCGAAGGGACCGATAAATACTGATGGAATCTGACTGAAAAACATTATGAGACCCAGCAAAAAAGGTGACTCTGTCAGGCGGTAAACAAACCAGCCCATCGTCGTTCTCTGCATCCAGGTCCCGATTAAAGACACGCCCTGCCCCGCAAAGTAAAGCCTGTAGTTCTTTACTGTCAGTGACTGGAACAAGTCTATAATCTTTATTTTCATATTACAAAATAAACCTGGACAAATCTTCACTTTCAATCAGAGGTTTCAGTTTAGAGACCACAAGTTTTTCGTCAATAGAAACAGTTTTCATCTTTTTGCTGGGCATATCAAACATAAAGCTGTCCAGTAGTGCGTTCAGGATTGTATGCAGTCTACGGGCTCCGATGTCTTCCATCTTGTCATTGGCAAGTGCGGCATAGCGTGCTATCTCGGATACTGCTTCTTTAGAGAATTCCAGCTTAGTCTTTTCAGCTTTGAAGAGAGCAATATACTGCTTGGTGAGTGCGTTTTCCGGCTCAGTCAGAATTTTTTCAAAATCATCTTTACTCAGACTATTTAGCTCAACCCTGATTGGGAAACGACCTTGCAGTTCAGGAATTAAATCTGAAGGTTTGGCAGTGTGGAAAGCGCCTGCTGCAATAAAGAGAATATGCGCTGTGTCTATCATACCATATTTGGTGGGCACATTGCTGCCTTCCACAATCGGCAGCATATCTCTCTGCACGCCAGAACGCGAGACATCTATCCCGCTGTGCTTCTCTGCAGTGGCAATTTTGTCGAGTTCATCAATGAAGATGATGCCGTTGTTTTCCACAAGAAACTTTGCCCGTTCCACCACTTTTTCTTTATTAACCAGGCGGTTGGCTTCGTTTTCCTGCAGCAGTTTCAGAGCTTCCGGAACCTTCATTCGGCGGCTCTGTTCTTTGTGTTTGCCGGGCATGATATTGGAAAACATCTCGCTCAGATTGATGTCCAGCATTTCCAGATTGAGGTTGGAAAGGACTTCTATGCTGGGAGCGTGGTCGTCTCCATTTTTAATTTCCACTTCCCGATCATCCAATTTACCTTCCATGAGCATCTGTTTCATCTTGTCGCGGGTGCGCTGAAAACGCTGCTGCTGAGTGAGTTCCTCTTCAATTTCCAGCTTGCTGTCTGGTTCAGGTTTGGCAGGCAACATCAAATCCAGAATTTTCTCCACGGCGTTATGCTCAGCCTGCTCTATCACTTCATCCAGCATCTGGCTGCGAACCTGACTGACTGCCACGTTCATCAGCTCGCGCACCATTGATTCCACATCTCTGCCCACATAGCCGACTTCTGTGAATTTGGACGCCTCCACTTTGATGAAGGGCGCATTGGCAAGGCGTGACAGCCTTCTGGCAATCTCGGTTTTACCCACCCCGGTCGGGCCAATCAGAATAATATTGTTGGGGATGATTTCCTGCTGCAGGTCACCCTCTACCTGCTGACGGCGCCATCTGTTGCGCAAGGCTATTGCCACAGCACGTTTGGCATCGTCCTGTCCGATGACGTATTTATCGAGTTCCTCGACGATTCTTTTGGGAGTCAGGGCGTCCATTTCCTGCATCAGAGTTCCTCGATCACAAAGTTCTGATTGGTATAGATACAGATTTCGGAAGCTATCAGCAGACTTTCTTTGATAATTTCCTGATTAGGGTCATCCGACAGAACCTGGCCTTCGCCCTCGGGATCATGGCCGTGATGGTCGTCGCGACGTTCGCGGGGCGCCTGCCGCTGCCGAGGGCATGACGGGCGAGGGCATGATGGGCGGCGGGATGATGGGCACGATGTCATCCATCGCCACAGACCCTGCCAACTTCCGCTACGTGGACAACGAATACAAGCCGCTTCCCGCGCAGCGCGTCCGCGAAGCCATGCAGACCGGCAGCCCGGAGGATGCGTTCCTGGTGGTCGCCAAGCGG
>JAWOHU010000137.1:0-3384 GCA_046485025.1 Cloacimonadaceae bacterium (SeqCode)
AAGATTAAAACAGACTGAATGATGCTGCGCAGGAGATAAGTTCACTGCCTGCGCAGGAATTACTACATCAGGGAAATGGGGTCTATGTCAATGGCAAGACTGATGGCGGAAGGCAGCTTGAGGAGTTGGTCCAGGTCCTGAATGGCTTTAGAGAGGGTTTCGGCGTCTTGGGCTTTGCAGATGAGGTGCCAGCGGTGGAGTTTATTGATTTTACTCATAGGCGCAGGACTGGGACCCAATAGAATGAGTTTTTCGGTTCCATACCTGAGTTTGAGTTTTTCCAGAGCAGTGTGATGGGCATTCAGAGCTGACTTCAGTTTCTGTTCATCGGTGCAGGAAAAAACAAATCTGCCCAATCTGAAATAAGGCGGATAGAATAGGCGCTTTCTGTATTCAAGTTCCTCTTCGGCAAAGCTTTCATAATCCTGGGCACAGGCATAACGGATGGCATAGTGTTCCGGATTCCAGGTCTGGATAATGACTTTGCCAGGCTGCTCTCCGCGTCCTGAACGTCCCGCCACCTGAGTCAAAAGATTGAAGGTGCGCTCTGCAGCACGGAAATCAGGCACGTTCAGAGAAATGTCTGCCAGAACCACTCCCACCATTGTGACATTGGGAAAATCCAGACCTTTGGAAATCATCTGAGTGCCCAGCAGGATGTCAATCTCGCGGCTGTGCATTTTGTCATACATATAGCTGTAGGAATCCTTGCGGCGCGAGGAATCGGAATCCAGACGCAGAATCCTGGCATTGGGAAAATAGATTTTTAAAAGCTGCTCAATTTTCTGCGTGCCGGGAGCGCCAAAGGCAAAAGTGTAACTGCCGCAGGCAGGGCATTTGCGTGGAATGGGATGACTGTAACCGCAATAATGGCACAGCATTTCATCCCTGTCGTGATGATAGTAGAGACTGATCTCACAATTGGGGCACCGCTGCAGAATACCGCAGCTCTTGCATTGCACAAAGGAGGCAAAACCGCGTCTGTTTTGCAGTAAAATCACCTGTTCTTTATTATCCAGAGTCTGCTGAATGGCTTCTCTGAGCGGCACTGAAAGCAAATCTGTTTCCTCTTCCTCTCTCAAATCCAATAACCGGACTTCAGGTAAGCCCTGAGGGGTGGGACGGGCGGATAAAATGTGTTTCTGATATCTGCCCTGTTCAGCATTGAACCATGATTCCAGAGCAGGAGTTGCGCTGCCAAGGATGACAGCAGCCTTTTCCAGTTTGGCTCTGACAATGGCAAGGTCTCTGCCATGGTAGCGGGGAACGTTTTCCTGCTTGTAGCTGGGCTCATGTTCCTCATCCACAATGATGAGGCCGACCTTGGTCAAGGGTGCAAAGATGGCGCTGCGCGCACCAATCACGATGCGACAGTTGCCATTTCTGATTTCCTGCCACTGTTCAAAGCGCTGGCGTTCAGAGAGTTGGCTGTGCAGGATGGCAATCATGGAGCCAAAGGCGGTGTGAAATCTGTCCACCATCTGCGGAGTCAGAGATATCTCTGGAATGAGCATAATGACGTTGTGGCCAAGCTCAAGATAGAACTTAATGACTTCGATGTAAACTTCGGTTTTACCGCTGCCTGTGATGCCATAAAGCAAGTGGGTGGCGGGGGTTTTGTACTGTCCGGTAACGGAAGTAATGATGTTTTTCTGCTCTGTGGTCAGGGTCAGAAGTTTGGGAGTTCTGTGCTCAGGAAAAACGACAGCACGTTGCTCACTCTGATGCGGCACGATGGCTATCAGGCCTTTGGCAACCAGAGCTTTGATGATGCTATAGGTGATTTCTTCTGTAACGGCGCTGAGGGGAAATTCGCGTCCTTTGGCCTGGATAAGCTGCCAGGCGGCAGACTGTTTGGGAGTGAGGTCAGGAACTACTGCAATCTGTTGAACTTCAATGAAGTTGACATTTTTAGGTTTGACCTTGGGGTCGAAGGCACGCTTAATTTCAATCAGAGCAAGGTTTTCCGCAGTTTCTAAAGTCTTGTAAAAGGGACCGGAGCCAAAGGCTTTACGAAGTTCGGATAAAGGATGAAATTGCCTGTCGCTGAGCAGGGAATGCAGGTGCTCAAATTCGTTGGGAGGCGAATCAGCCGCAGACCATCTGATTTGAGAGATGACTTCCGGAATGATGACAGAGGGGAGCATAGCAAAGATTGCTTTGCCAACGGAGCAACGGTAATATTTGCTCATCCAGCGGGCTAATTCAAGCAGGGGCCATGTAAGAAGGGAGTCAGAATCGAGGATTTCAATGATGTTTTTATAGGCTATGTCAGATTTGATTTGCCCGGGAGGAATTTCACGGTCGCAGATGCCGGTGAGAACCTTTCTGTTAAAGGAAACAATGACTCTGGCACCGGGGCAGACCTGTTCAGCGGATGCATAAACAATGTCATCCAGAGCAGTTTGGACGGGCAGGAGGATAGAGTAGTATTTCATGACAATAAAAAAACCCCTTGAGATAAGGGGCTTTCGTTATAATATGTTACATTATTTGGTGAAGGTCATAATGAATTCGTAGGGCACAAGTTTTGTGTTTTCAAAGCGCCAACTGCGAATCATTTTTTCCAGTTGCGTCATAAATTCCGGATAAAATTCACCGCTCATAGGAGTAATCTGAACGCCGGCAATAGAGCCGTCAGAATCAAGATAGAGCAGGAATTTCATGGTTCCATACATAGATTTGATCTGGCTATAGCGATTGTATAAATCCTTGATCTGAGGTTTATAACGAGCGATTTTCTGTTCGATGCGCTGCAGTTCTGGTCTGGTGTCCGGCGGAGCAGCAGCAATGCCGCTTTCCTTCACCTTGGCAACTGATGGACCTGTAAAGCGGCTGACCACACCAGCAGAGACTTTGGTGGCAGGACTGCCGACCGGAACGATTCTATGAGCTGTTCCCACATAAGTGGAAACATCACCTGAAGGAGCCTGGGTTGAAAGCTTACCCGTCGGTCTGCCGGTGGAGAGACCTGCCAGGTTGGCAGTTCCGGAAGGAACTTCAGCAGGATTGAAGACAGAACCGAAACCGGAGCCATCTCCAAAACCGGTTCCATCACCATAACCACCACCACCTGTACCGCGCCGTCCTGGTCCTTTACCGGTTCCACCACCACCGCCACCTTTTCCTCCACCCAGGGAGGAAGCAATGATATCTTCTTCAGTGGTTACGGCAAACAAATCTGAACCTCCACCTGTGCCTTCACCGCCAAAAAGACACCAAAGATTCCGCCAACAGCCCCTGTGATGTAGAGATGCCAGATCTCCAATTGTCCCACCAGCATCAGGATTAAGATCGTCAGGGTGACCAAACCTGCACCGATATCACTGAGGGCCATCACCCATTTCCGGTTCCAGCGATCAACAAGGACCCCAGCAATCGGAG
>JAWOHU010000144.1:0-8610 GCA_046485025.1 Cloacimonadaceae bacterium (SeqCode)
TAACTTCAAAGCCAGATTTACCAAAGCCATTCGGCTTCCCATTAAGCTTGTTTATGAGCATGCTCCGATTTTGGTTGACGCAGTTAAAAATCTTTCGGAACAAGCAATGCATCAATTGTGTTCCTTCAGAGAATCCAACCGCGATAAAATGGAGCAGATCATCAAAGATGTTATTGAATATGGTTATCAGCAGGGTGAAGTCGCTTCACACATAGAACATGCCAAACTCGCAGGGATAATATTTGACTGGTTTCTGCTGGGGGATTCGAATATCATCATCAAATTCCCCGAAGAGTTTATCAGAAAAGCCGAAAACGATTATGAAATGATTGTGGAAATTATGTTAAACGGAATTATGAAAAGAGGAAATGATAAATGAAGAAAACGATTTTAATAATTTGGATGGTGGCATTAGCTGTAAATGTTCTGACTGCCCTCACCCTGGAACAAAGCTTGGACCTCGCCAGGAAAAACAACAAGGAACTGCTATCCGCTCAAAGCGACATCGTCATTGCAGACCAGACTTACAAAGAGGTGCGCGGTATGCTGCTGCCGCAATTAACCCTGCAGGGGGCTTATCAGTTGAATACTACCTGGCTGCCTGATTCTGCCATACCGCCATCAATGGATTTTGCGGAAAGTCTGGATGAATTTGCCTCTGCCAATGACAGTACGCTGGCTGAAATTATGACAGGATTTTACACTGGAATGATTCCCCAAAGTCCAATGGAAGAAGGATCTCTTGCAGGTCAGATTAAGCTGGACCAGATTGTTTTTTCAGGCGGGAAATTGATTAACGGCGTTAAAGCTGTCAAGCGTTACAGGTCTATTCAAAAACTCAGATACCAGCTACTGGAACAGGAAATTGTGGTCAAGACAACGGATATGTTTTATCAGACTGTGCTTGCCAAAAAAGTCTATGAGATTCAGCAGGAAGCTCTGACTACAGCAAATCGCCACTTGAACAGAGTTGAGTTACTCAATCAGGAAGGTCAGATTTCCGATTTTGATCTGCTCCGAGCCAGGTTGGAAGTGGCAAAGCTGAGTCCTGATGTTGTCAAAGCTCGCAATAATTATCACCTTGCTTTGAATGCTTTCAGCAATCAAATCGGCTTTACAGGTCCGGAACTGACTCTGGAAAGTGAATTTGTGGTGCCGGAACTCAGAGCAGAAGATCTTGATGCTGCTCTGGCCTTAGCAGAAACACAGAGAATTGAATTGGAACTCATTTCCATCAACACGGAAATTTCCAAAATCAAATATAATGCCGAACAAGGCAATTATCTGCCCAATGTGGCTTTGACAGCAGGATATTCACTTTATACTGCAGCTGATGAATACAAGATTGAAAGAGATGATTTTGGCACAGCTTTCAACGTCGGTATCGGATTCAGCATTCCTTTGTTTACAGGTCTGTCAAATACAGCCAGAAGGATAAATGCCAAACATGGTTACATCCAGGCTCAGTTGAAAGAAGCAGATACCAGGGAACTAATTGCCCTGGAGGTCAGACAAGCCTGGCAGAACCTTCAGCACGCCATAGAAAATTATAATGTCCAGCTTGAAAACATCCAAATGGCGGAAAGAAATCTGCAGCTTGCCCAAGTCCGTTTTGAAAATCAGATAGGAATCCAGCTTGAGGTATTTGACGCTCAGATGATGCTTAACAGTATTAAGCTAAGCTATAATAATTCAGTCTATGAACTGATCAGTGCTAATCAAAAATTTAAGAAAGCCATGGGCTTTATTTTATAACGGAGAGTAAAAAATGAAAAAAAATCTCGTTGTCCTGATCTCGTTAATGGTGATAATAATGATGACAACCGGTTGCGGACGCAAAACCGGCGGCGGCAAAAATATGGAACAGATACAAAAAGAAGAAGGTATCCCTGTTCGGGTTATGGAACTTCAAAACAGTACATATACAGAGACTCTTACTTACAATGCGGTTTTGTCCGGAATTGAAGAGGCTACAGTGACTTCCATGGTTGCAGACGTTGTTACAAAAATCAATGTCAAAGTGGGAGATTTTGTCAAGCAAGATCAGGTCATAATGACCTTCCCGAATGACACTCCCGCTGCTCAATTTCAGCAGGCAAACTCTGCCTTCTTAAACACAAAAACGACTTTTGAGCGTATGCAGAGACTATTTGCACAGGGAGCTATCAGCAGACAGGATATGGATAACATCGAAACTGCATATAATGTAGCTCAAGCCAACTACAACACATCCCAGAATATGATTAATGTCAAAGCTCCTCTCAGTGGCTATCTGACAAACCTGTTTGCTAATGTGGGCGATAAAGTGAATCCCGGAGACAACCTGTTTATGGTTTCCAATACCAGTAAATATAAAGCTGTTATCTGGGTTCCCGATTCCGAGATTCAGAAAATCAAGCAAGGTCAGAAAGTTGAAGCAAAATGGAATGATGAGATTTTGACAGGTAATGTTTCATCAGTAGCTATGGCAATGGATCAGAGCAGAAAAGCCTTCAGAGCTGAGATAGTTTTTAATACCAAAACGAAATATATGGCAAGTGGTGTGACAGTAGAAATCTCAATTGTTACGAAGTCTATTCCCAATACCATTATCCTGGACAGAAGTTCAATAATAGAAACAGATAAAAGCTATTATGTCTGGACAGTGGAAAACAACAAAGCTGTCAAAACAGAGATACAGATTGGCAATAATAATGGCATCAGGTTCGAAATCAAATCAGGCCTTAATCCGGGCGATGTTATCATTACGGAAGGCTTGACGATGGTTTATGAAGGCAGTCTTGTCAAGGTCATACAGTAAGGGGACATTGAATGTTTCTATCAAAAATATCAGTTGACCGTCCGGTTTTGATCACAATGTTCATCCTGGTGTTCGTTGTGTTTGGCTTGCTGGCATATTTTGAACTTCCGCTGAATCTGATGCCCGAGTTTAAAATACCCTTCGTCAGTATATCCACAGTCTATCCCGGAGCCGGTCCCAGAGAAATAGAAACCCAGGTAACCAAAGTGATAGAAGATGCCGTTTCCACAGTCAGTCAGATTGATTACATTCAGTCCTATTCGCTGGATAATGTCAGCATCAGTGTGATTAAATTTGACATGGGCAAAGATGTGGATGTCGCCAGTCAGGAAGTCAGAGACAAGATAGATGCTGTTATAACAAGTTTACCTACTGACACGCAAAAGCCGACGATTCAGAAAATAGACGTCAATGCTTTTCCTTTTCTGGAACTGGTTTTATCAGGAGACATGGATGGCAGAGATTTGTTTGAGATGGCTGACAAAAAAATCAAAGACAGACTTTCGCAACTGGAAGGTGTTGCCAGTGTAAATATCACCGGTGGTAATAAACGACAGATCAGTATCAAACTGAAAGACAGAACAGTTTATGAAAACTCTATCTCGCTGGCACAATTGAATCAAATTCTTGCTGCTTCCAATCTCGATATGCCTGCCGGTCAGTTTACCAAAGGAACTCAGGAATATTCAGTCAGATTGAAAGGTGAGTTTCAGGATCTGGAACAACTGAGGGAAACAGAAATTCCCACTCCCTTTGGAGTAAAAAAACTACGCCAAATTGCGGAAGTAGAAGACTCTCAGGAAGAAGTCCGCGAGAGAGCTGTTTTCTTTAACACAGAAACTATGAAACAGGACAATAATGTGGTCAGAATATCTGTCACCAATAATTCTGACGGTAATGTGGTCAATATAGCAGAAGAAGTCAGAAAGGTTTTGCCGGAATTACAGAGCGAACTTCCCAAAGGAGTTGAATTAACCATCACCAGAGATGATTCAGACTTCACAAAAGCATCTGTTAATGATACTGTTAGTAATATACTGATGGGAATTCTGCTGACCGGATTGGTGCTGTTTGTTTTCCTGCATGATCTGAGGTCAACCTTGATTGTGGCAATGTCAATGCCTATTTCTATTATTTCAACTTTTGTCTTTATGCAGGCTTCCGGTTTTACGCTTAATATGATGACTTTGATGGCTTTATCAACAACGGTAGGTATCCTGGTGGCAAACTCAATTGTAGTTCTGGAAAATATTTTCCGGCATAAGGACATGGGTCATCATAGAAAAGAAGCAGCGCAGGTGGGAACTTCAGAAGTTGCGATTGCAGTTCTGGCTTCTACGATGACCAATGTGGTTGTGTTTTTGCCGATTGCCACAATGAAATCAATGATCGGGCAGGTTTTCAAGGAATTCGGGCTGACAGTGACTTTTGCCACAATCATATCTCTGATTGTCTCTTTCACTGTCACACCCATGCTGGCATCAATAATACTACCCCATAAAGTCGCTCCCACCAGGTTCGGAAGATTTTTTGAAGCCTGGTTTGGGAAAGTTAATGATAGATATATAAAAATCCTGCAATGGGTTCTTCATAACAAAAAACGGGCAGGAGTTCTGATAATCTGCTCTGCTATTCTGTTTCTTGCCAGTTTTGGCGTTATTCCCATTATCGGCTCTGAAATGATGCCTAATATGGATCAGGGATTTGTCAATGTTATGGTCGAGCTTCCGCAAGGCGCAAACCTCGAGCAGACTGCCAAAACTCTTGATGAAATCACACAGAAAATAGCCCATAATAAAGAAATCAAACATACGGTAACCAGTATCGGTTCGCAGGGATTTGTTGACACTGGTACGAATCTGGCTTCGATGACGGTCCAACTGGTTGATGCTAAAGAACGAAAACGCAAAACCATTGATATGGTTGATGTGTTAATCAGAGACTTGGCAAGTGTACCCAATGCTATGATTAAAGTTTCTTCTCAAAGCGGTTTTGGTGGTTCCAATGCACCCATTGATTTCTATTTAAAAGGAACTGACACAGACGAACTGGAAAACCTGAGAGTTCAGGTTTTGAATGCAATTCGTGATGTTCCTGGCCTGATCAACCTGGACACAAGTTCCAGAAGCGGCAAATCTGAACTGACAGTCTTTCCTGATCGCGTAAAAATGGCTCAGGCAGGTGCTACAACTTATGATTTGGCTTTAGCTCTCAGAACTTCTGTGAATGGAACCGTCATGACCAAATACAGACAATCAGGCAACGAATATGACATAAGTGTATCACTGGCGGATAATTCTGTTGATTCTCCAGAAAAAATCCGCAATCTGCCTATCTCCATCTATGGTCAGAATTATGTACTGTCGCAATTGGCTGAAGTCACTTTCAGTCAGGGGGTGAATAAAATCATCCATATGGATAAAACAAAAGCAGTTGAATTTACAGGCTATGTGGCTACTGGAGCAACTCTGGGTGATGTAAATAAAGAAATAAAGAATAGAATTGATCAGATCAAGATGCCTACGGGATATGGGATTTCCTATTCCGGCGAAACGAAAGAGTTGGAAGATATGATGAGAGATCTGATGCGCACATTGTTTCTGGCAATTATGCTGACTTATATGCTGCTGGCTGCCATTCTGGAAAGCTTTACCCAGCCGCTGCTCATAATGATGACAGTTCCGCTCGCTCTGATCGGCGTTTTTGCAGTATTACTAATCTCCGGGACGACTATCAATATTGTGTCCATGATGGCAATTATCATGCTGGTGGGAATTGTAGTCAACAACGCAATTCTGTTGCTTGATTATGCCAATCAGAAACGGCGGGAAGGAAAAACTGTGCACGATGCTCTGCTGGAGGCTGGCAAGCATAAACTAAAACCTATAATAATGTCAACTCTTGCCATTGTAATTGGTATGCTGCCTATGGCTCTCGGAATGGGCTCAGCAGGCCGGGAGATGAGACAATCTCTTGGTTTGGTCTCGATTGGCGGGCTCTTAGCTTCTGCGATTTTGAATCTTGTCATTATCCCAGCTTTGTATTATCTGACGACAAGACCTACATATGCCAGAACAAATAAAGACGAAGATTAGAGAAAATTCTTGCCAAGAATTGAGCTCTGAATAAACATTGTATTAAATACAGCTGAGGTTATTTAGCATTAAAAAAGTCTCATCTGAAAAAAGGAGGATGTAATGAAGACTTTACTCAGGATTACAGCTCTGTTACTGGTCAGCATTATGCTGTTTAATCTGGCAGGCTGTTATGGAAGTTTTACTTTAACCAGGAAATTGTATGATTGGAATGGACAAGTTGGTGATAAGTGGATTAATTCAGCAATTATGTGGGTTTTCTTGATTATTCCGGTCTACAGTGCTGCGAGTTTTATTGACTTCTTTTTATTAAACACAATCGAGTTTTGGACAGGCTCAAACCCCGTAACAATGCAGGATGGAGAACAGTCTATCAAATTCGTTTCAGATGCAGATAAAACTTACAAGATAACCATATCCAAAAACAATCTCAACATCACTGAAACCGAAGGTCCCGACAAAGGTAAATCAATAACACTAACCTATTCTCCTGAGAATGGAAACTGGATTATGAATGATGGCTCAACTTCTGCAGTTATTGCGAATATGAGTCAGGCTCAACTCAAGCTCTTCTATCCGGATGGAAACTCCAGGGATATAGATTTGTCTAGATAAATTAGACAGAGGAGAATTAATGATTGATAAACAAAAAGTAGAAGAAGTCTTGGATAAGATTCGTCCTTCCATTCAGGCTGATGGGGGAGATGTCGAACTGATTGATATTAGAGAAGATAATGTTGTGGTAGTAAGACTGAAAGGTGCCTGCGGCAGTTGTCCGATGTCAACTCTGACCTTAAAAGCCGGAATTGAAAGGATTCTGAAAGAAGAGATTCCTGAAGTTAAAGAAGTAATTGCAGGATAATTTAGAACAACATCAGGGTGGTGTTTTCCACCCTTGATGTTATATCTCAAACAAAAATATCCCAGATAAAAAATAATGGACAAAGACATAAGCATTCTTGTCGTTGATGACGACAAAGCCATGTTGGATTTGATTGGTTCAGCTCTGACTTCCAGAGAGAAGTATCAAGTCACGCTGGCTGCTGATTCTAATGAAGCTTTGAAATTCATGTCGGAAAGCCCTTTTGATGCTGTCATTTCCGACATCAACTTGCCCGGCATGAACGGTCTGGACTTGCTTTCCAGGATTAGCATACTCGACAACAAAATCCCGGTTATTCTAATCACCGGATTCGCAGATGTAGGCACAATGCAGACTGCTATTAAGCTTGGCGTTTATGATTTCCTCAGAAAACCTTTCAGTATCAGCGAATTGCAGATATCGGTCAGACAGGCTGTCCAGAAACATCAGTTACTTATCCAGAATGAGCTTCATATAAGGAATCTGGAGAAAATGGTTAAAGCTAAAGCCAAAGAACTGGTTGATGCAAACTACCAACTGGAAATGAATTTCATCCGCACTGTCCTGGCGATGATTAATGCTCTGGAAGCATGTGATATCTATACCCGCGGTCATTCCGAAAGAGTGACAAACATCAGCCTGATCATTGGTCAGACTATGAATTTATCTGAATCAGAAATAAAACTGTTGAGAACTGGCGCTGTCTTTCATGACCTTGGTAAAATTGGCATCTATCCCACCCTGCTGCATAAACCTGCCACCTTGACAGTTGAAGAACTTAACCTCATCAGGCAGCATCCTCTGATTGGCGAGAAGATCATCCGTCCTATTGCTATGGACAAGGAAATCATCAATATCGTTTCACAACATCATGAACGTTTTGACGGCGCAGGCTACCCTTTGGGTCTGAAAAACCATGATATCTCGCTCTTGGCAAAGATTGTCTCCATTGCAGATTCCTATGACGCTATGACCAGTTCCCGCAGTTACAGAGATATTTTTTCGCATCAACAGGCATCGGAAGAGATAGAAAGGTGCTCAGGCACTCAGTTTGATCCCTTGTGCGTGGAGTATTTTCTGAAAGCCGCCAGCGCGCAGGACTTCAAATCGCTGGATACACCTCCACTTGATTCATTTTTATTGCTTAACTAACGGAATATCTTTTTGACACGCATCTCTATTATAGTTGCCATGGACCGAAATGGTCTGATCGGCAATGACAATCATCTGCCCTGGAATATAAAAGAAGACCTTCAGTACTTTAGAGAAACAACTTTGGGGCATCCAGTGGTCATGGGAAAAAGCACCTGGCTCTCGCTAGGCAAACCTTTGGATGGCAGAATTAACATCATTCTGACCCACGACACAACTTTTCAGATACCAGGCTGCATTACTGTCAATTCAACAGAGCAGTTGCTTGCTGATTTCCCTGAACAGGAAGTTTTTATAATCGGCGGAGCAGAAACTTTCAGGCACTTTTTACCTTTGGCACAAAAGATTTATCTGACCCGGATTGACCATGCTTTTGCAGGAGATACCTATTTTCCTCAGCCGGATTGGTCTGAATGGGAGATTGTTTTTTATGAACAAAAGTCCACAGCGTCAGGCTATGACATCTCTTTTGAGAAGTGGGAAAGAAAAGACAAACTAACAGCCTCTGAAACCTGACAAACTATCTTAATTTCAAATACACTTTAGCTGCCTTGGACATTATTTCCAGATAATCAAAGGCAGCATTCACGTTTTCTGCAGTTACTAAAATACCGTGCCTTTCCCAGATAACTATATTTGTCTCAGATAGAGCTGCTTCTGTAATTACAGCCAATTCATCAGATCCGGGTCTGGCATATAGC
>JAWOHU010000031.1:0-8728 GCA_046485025.1 Cloacimonadaceae bacterium (SeqCode)
GGTTCTACTTCAAACATACGCAGTGCAAAGTTCGGAGCGCCGTCCTGTTCAGCAATCAGCCAGCGTATATGCGTTCCCGCTGCACCTTCGACCTTGACGGGTTGAAGTTCTACCTGTGAATAATGTGTCAGTTTCATATTAATCTCCTAACTATATATTAATCAAATCCGGCGGTCTGAGCAAAAAAAACGGATGCAACATCAAAGGCTGCATCCGCATTGTGTTAAGCTGGTTTAACTATCTTCTCTTGGTTTGTGATTTACTGGTCAGGGTCTGTAATGATGCCTTATCGTGATGAGTCAGATGATAATAATCAATCACAAGATTACTGGCAACAAAGATGGAAGAATAGGTTCCAAAAATCAGTCCCAGGACCATGGCAAAGGCGAAATCGTGAATGACGGTACCGCCGAAGAAATATAGCGCCAGGGCAGTCAGCATGGTTGTGCCTGCCGTGATGACGGTTCTGCTCAGAGTTTTATTCATAGCATTGTTGAAGACAGTTTCATAGGGGTCTTTTCTGTAAGTCCTCAAATCTTCACGAATGCGGTCATAAATCACGATGGTGTCGTTAATTGAATAACCTACAATCGTGAGCAAAGCAGCCACAATCTGGATGGTGATTTCCTTGCCTGTGATAGCAAAGATTCCAACAATAATGAGCACATCGTGTAAAATCGCCAGAATGGCTGAAATACCAAAGGTCAGTTCAAACCGGATCCAGATGTAGATAATCATCAAAAACATGGAGAGCAGGACAGCCAGCAGCGCTTGGGAACGCAGTTCGTCCCCGACTTTGGGTCCGACTTCGTCGCTTTGCACGATAACGTCTTTTTCCAAATCCCTGCCTTCTGTGTAAGCAGGCAGGTTTTGAGTGATAATATCAGTGATCCTCTCTCTGGTGGACTTGTCTGCGTTGTCTTCCATAATCTTGGATTTAATCAGGAAATGCGCCGCTTCAGGAGTGCCGATGCGCTGAATTTCAGCTTCCTTAAATCCATTGTCAGAAAGCACCTTGCGCAAATCTTCAATCTGAAGAGCAGGTGTTGACGGATTGGCAGGCGTGAGATTCAATTCCATTGCCACGCCGCTGGTAAAGTCGATGCTCCAGTTCAAGCCATTGGTGACGAGACCAATGATGCCTGCTATCAGTATTATGGCAGAGAAAGCGTATGCATAGTAACGGATTTTAACGAAGGGTAAGTTGGTTTTACTTAAGAAACGCATTATTCTCTCCTAAATACTCAAAGTCTTTTTGTTGCTGGTGAGCACGAAATTATCAAAGATGGCACGGCATAGAATTATTGCCGTAAACATTGAACCCAAAATACCGATGGCGAGCGTTACAGCGAATCCGCGCACGGGACCGGAACCAATATTATACAACACCAGAGCTGCGATCAGAGTGGTCAACTGGGAGTCCCAAATCGTGATGATGGCACGTTTGTAACCTGCATCCACAGCAGTTCTGGGAGTTTTGCCATTGTCAAGTTCTTCTCTGATGCGCTCAAAAATCAGCACGTTGGCATCAACCGCCATACCGATGGTCAGAATGACACCTGCAATACCTGGCAAAGTCAGCGCTGCGCCAAAAGCAGCCAGCATTGCGCCAATGAATCCGATATTGAGAATCAGAGCTATATCAGCAATGAAACCAGCGCCTTTATAATAGATGAGCATAAATATGAATACTGCACTAAAGCCGATCAAACCAGCCATTGCACCGCTTCTGATACTGTCAGAACCCAAGGAAGCGCCGACCACAACGGTTCTTGCTTCGTTGACAGGGGCTTTCAGGTTACCAGTTTTCAGCACGATAACCAGGTCTCTGACTTCTTCCAGAGAGAAGTTTCCGGAAATCTGTCCTTCTCCTCTGGGGATGCGGTCTTTGATGACCGGGGCGGCATAAATGATGTCATCCAGCAGGATGGCAAGGCGTTTGTTGATGTTGTTGCCGGTCAGGACTTCAAATCTGCGGGCGCCGTCTCTGTTCAGTTTGAAAGAGATGTAAGGCTTGTTTGCCATACTGGGGTCGCCGGAATTGGGATTGCCGATCATGACTTTGGCATAATCCAGCGCCTCGCCTGTCAGTTCCGCATTTTCGTGCAGGATAAAAACTTCACGGTCTGCCTTGGGGTCAGCTTTGTTTTCCTGACCCATGGCTATCATAAAGCCGGCCGGGATATTGTTTGTAAAGGTGGAATCCTTCAGCATTTCTGTGAGAATAGGAACATCCTCATAACCCAAAGTGCCGGGAGTGGTGCCGCTGTTCATTAGATTGGTAAAGACTTTACCGGTATCGGAAGTGAAGGTTGTATCAGTTTCTGAAGCTTCCAGCGGTTTGTAGAATTCAGCCAGTTTGGGATATTGGTTCAGATTATTCTTGAGATACAAATCAAGTGAATTTCTGACCTTTTCTGCTTCCTCGCCTTCTGCTACAAACTTGAATTCCAGCATAGCGGTTTTGCCAATCAGGCTGCGGGCCCGATCAAAATCTCTCACGCCGGGCAATTGAATCATAATACGTGTGTCCCCGACCTTTTGAATCGAGGGTTCTGCCACACCAAACTGATCAATACGGTTGCGGATAACCTGTATGGCGTTATCCACAGCGTCTTTTGACTGTTCGGCATTGAGGTTGGATGTATCCACATCCAGCAAAATCTGCATTCCGCCACGTAAATCCAAACCCAGCTTGATTTTCTTGCTTCCCCACCAGTCAGGCAGGTTGGGAATAACCATCGGGGCAAGGAAAAACACCGTTACCATGAGGAATACCAGGATTGATGCACTGCGCCAGGAAATATTTCTCATTCGCAATTGCTCCCTTTTATACTAATTTATTACACTATATTTCAGACTGTTTTGACCAAATCTTTTTTGGTTCTTGTTTCGTCAAGACTTTTTAAGCTTTCAGCTCTGTCCTGGCGCGCTGGTTTTGAATCCGACCGACTTGTGGTCAGGCTGACCGACAATTTTAATCTCTCCGAATTGTTTTTCAAACGCATCGATGTTTTTCTCAAGAAGCTGCAGCATCTGTTTAGCGTGCTGGGGTGTGGTCATCACTCTGGTGTAAATCTTGGCGTCAGGAATGCCGGGCACTATTCTGCCAAAGTCCAGAATGAACTCCGAAGGTGAATTGCTGATGACGAAAAAGTTGGCATAGACGCCTTCTCCGACTTTCTCGTCGATTTTAATGTTCAGTTGGTTGGGTTGATTGGGCTGATTCATAATTATCTCCTTATCTAAAATTTAATCTAATTCTATGAATTTCTTTTCTGCATTGTAATACAGATTAAAGCCAAAATCGGTTGAGCGCAATAAAGTCAAGGATTAATTGACTTCGATGTCCTGAGCGTTGATGACAATGCCGTGCTTCTTGATGAGGTCAAAGACTTTATGGAAAAACTCTGAGTGGGTGAGGATTTTGCTGCTGCCCAGGATGATAAGCTGTTCTCTGGCGCGGCTCAGTGCCACATTAAGTTTGCGGTCGACCGTCCCAAGCTGGTTTATGGACTGCAGCATGGTCAGTTCATGCTGATAGCGGATGGGGTAGGACATGATGATGCAGTCGCGTTCAGAGCCCTGATAACGCTCTACGGTATCGACAGTTATGTCTCTGTATTGCTTGCCCAGAGCTGACATTATGCACTGCCCCTGAGCTCTGAAAGGCGAAATGATGCCCACTTTGGTGCAGATTTCATCCGCCGGCAGCACATTGTTCAGTTTTTCAATAAATTCTTTTATCCAGCCTGCGTGACAAGTATCCGCCTTGCTCTGAAACGATGGCAGAGTATCAATCCAGACCAGTCGTGATGCTAAAACCTTTTTCAGAAAAGCGTCCTGAGGTTTGAGCCAGGGCTCGTTCACCTGTTGACGCGAGGAATCGGACTTCAGTTTTTTCTGATAACTATCGCTGACCAGCCTCGCAATCTCATTGTGCATGCGATAGTGATTTGTCAGCATGGAGTAGCAGGTGGGGAAGATTTTCTTATTGGCATTGACGATAAAGCGTTCCAGTATGGACTCTTTTTCAGTGTCGGTCTGCTGCAGAATGATGGGCGGAAGCTGGTTCTGGTCGCCTATCAGAATGGTTTTTCTGATTTTGGACATCAGTCCGATAACGTGATGGTCCAGAATCTGCGAAGCCTCATCAATAATGATTTCGTCCAGCTTGATTTGATTCAGCAGGTCAGGTGCCACACCCTGAAAAGTGTGAGTGGTGGCAACAAAGATTCTGCAGTTGAGATAATCTTCTGTGGTTAATTCATTTGCAGCTTTCACGGTTTGCTTTTTGATGTGCTTTTTTGTATGAATTCCGGGCAGGGGAGCTTTGTTGCCCAGCCTGATATAGCTGTAGTTTTCCCTGTCCAGATGACTGCAGATCTCATCCACAGCGCGGTTTGTAAAGCTGAGGATGAGAGCTTTTTCCTGTGTTTCGGAAAGAATGTGCCCGATGTACTGCATCAGCAGGACAGAGGTTTTGCCTGTTCCGGGAGGACCTTGAACCATATAGTAGTCGAGTGCTGAGATCATTCCTGCCAGACTTTCGGAAACATCTGTCCGCCAGGAAAGTGACTTGGGAGCAGGTGTTTCGCTGAATTCGGGAGCTTTGCTGCCCAGCAGTTTGGCTCTGATTTCAGGTTCTGCAGTCAGGAAGGTATAAATCGAGCTTAAGCCACTGTAGAGCGAGGTTTCCATCAGGTCGGGTTCAATTGCCCACAGAGTGTATTTATCCATCACGCCGGTCTGTTTATTGCGGGAGCGGGTGCGGATGACGATTTTTTCATCATCCAGCGACATTATGGTGCCGCGGATGAGCTGTTGCTCATTAACCGGCGTCTCTTGTCTGTAGAGAACAATGATATCGCCCACTCTGAGGTTGGTCAGAGTGATTTCATCCTGCCGGTGGAAGGTGATCAAATCCTCATTCACAGCCTCAATCCAGAGGTTGTCTATGATGCTGTATTTCTTTTTCTTTTCAATCAGACTGCAGTTCCAGAGCGAGCTGAAGCCATAATAGCCAATTTCGTTTTCAGCAAAAGCGCCGGTCTTGACAGACCAGATTTCTCTAAAGAGGAATTTCAGCTTGCGTGCCAGCCATTTCAGCTCAGTCTCAGACAGGCTTTGCAGGACGCGGCTGATGTGATTTGCCTTTTCTGTGACAAAGGGATTGGGATAGCGGCGCGGATTGTCTTTCAGCCAGTTCAGGAGGATTTCAGGCTGGTCTGCCATTTTCTGCAGCATGCCGATAATCCTGTTGCGGCACATCATAAAGTCCTGTTCCTGGTTTACGTGATTGACCACGTGCCTCAGCGGTTTATCATTGCTGCGCGAGTAAAAGATTGAGCTGTTGCCTATGCGCGCTGCTCCGAAGGTTTCTTTGAGGATGAGGTTATAACCCACCACCTGCATTGTGTGCGCAATCCAGGCATCATAGGAAGGTGCGGAACCGCTTTTCAGTTCCATTATGGAATATTTGTCCGTCTCTTTTTGCGGCAGGGTCATAACGTCCAGACGCCCGTGCAGACCGTATTTCAGCGAGATGAAGGACGGCTCCAGCTGGCAGTTTTTGTCCTGCAGGTCCACTGCTGTTGCTCTGAGCTGAGGATAATGTTCCTGCTCCACTTGTTTCAGAATATCCTGCCAGACCTTATCACCCAGCGCAAAGACCTGCAGCGGATTGCTTTTGAGGTATTCATCATAAATCTGTCGGAGCGGTTTGGAGGGCTCTTCAATCAATTCATCAAAGACGTGATTGACGAATTTCCCGCGCGCCAGAGCCAGTGTGGTGGGGTCACTGAAGAACCTGTTCATAATGAACATTTCGGGATAGGTGTCTTTATTGTGGAAGCAGTCTGCAATGGCGGAAACGTCCATCAGGAAGTCCTGTTCCAGCACCGCGAGTGTCATCGCCGTTGACTGATAGCGGTTTGCCATGCCCCGCACCTGGGTCAGATTATAAAAACTGATGTTGCAATACTTCCAGAGCGCTTTATCCAGCAGGGTCCAGCGCTTGCCCTGATTTTTGAAGTCGCCTTTTTCCCACAGAGTTACCGAAATCTGGCTGCCGATTGCGGTCTGGCAGTTGATTTCTATGAATCTGTTGCTTTCTTTGGAGCGTGCTATTTTCCAGTCTGTGACGATGCCGAAAATGTGGTCTATGGTCTGTTCTGAAGAGGCTCTGAAGGGTATGAGCTGTTTGGCGTTTTTGACTTTGAGAAATTCATCCAAAGTGGCGCTTGCCGGTTTCGGACTGCCTGCCAAAAACTTGATGGTGTCAAACAGAATCAGCACAGCGCTGGCAAAATCGTGCTCTGTGAATTCTACATCGTCCTGATGCACGACTTTATTGGTCAGCAGTCTCAATAACTGGAGCTGTTCATTCAGTTCAGAGGTGATGACAGAAGCTTCATAGGCATATTGCATTCTGGCGTAAAGCCCTGTAAATGAAACATTTGAAGACGCGGTCAGAGCTTTGAAAAGCTCTTCCAGAATCTGACGGCTGCGGTATAATTTATCTGTGACAATGGCTTCAGACGCGGTCAACTCTTCGAGTTGAGCTATCAACTTGAGGCAGAAGCTGTTTGCCAGTGCTTTACTTTCTCTGGGCATAATGGTTTTACCGGGCTCCCTATGTGTCTTTATCTGATTTGGTCAGAATAGTTTACGACTGTCTTGTCAGGCGTTATTTGTTCTTGTATTTTGGTTTGTTCTTAATGCCAAAAATCTGAGACTTTATCCAGTTCCAGTTCAGAATCAGATGTAAAACAGCCAGTATGAAAAAGACAATACCGGCAGTTTCATGAATCTGATAGACAGTTTCGCTGCCTTGCAGAGCGGGAAACAAGGCTATCTTGTAGATTGTCACTGCCAGCAGCGACGTCAGAAAAACGATAAAAAGCAAGGGATTGAGGATTTTCAGCAGCTTCAAATTCATAAATTAAGTTCTCCCAAAATCACGTATTTAACTGAGAAAGACCTTTTTGCAAAACTCATTTGCTTGTCAATAAAAAGTATTTACAACATCAACATCTACACAGCATCTACACAGCCGGACTCATTATATTCATTTCCAAGTTGTATTCTGGCAATGTGAGAAAACTGTGGTGTGGAAATAAAACTTGACAAGATGTATTTACTTCAGACTATATACAGTTAGTAAGATGAGATGCATGTTATGAATAGCATACATGTCATTGTCACAATTATTGCAGTGCTTTTATTTACTGCAGCTTGTTTAAATGCACAAATCGAATATCATGGTACTCGTATAAGCCAGGTGCTCAATAAATGGGACTCTTTCTATGATGCAGTTATTCAGGGTAATTACGCCTACCTTGTAATGAACGCGGGTGTAAGTATTGTAGACATTTCAGATCCTTCAATTCCACATGAAGTAGGATTTTATAGCTCAGGAGATTTTCATCCTCAATGCATTGCAATCAGTGGCAATCATTTGTACCTTGGTAATGGTAGTGTATTTGTAGATGTTCAGCCTCATGTGTGCTTTTCAATTGTTGATGTATCAAATCCATTATCTCCTGTTTGGGTAAATAATGTTTATGAAGAGCATCAAAATGCTATAAGCATTCAGATTATTGGCAATCATGCTTTTGTAACCACAGAGGGTCAGAACTATAACAAAATAGTGATATTTGATGTTTCAAATCCGGAAGTTCCTGTTGAAGTTTCTCAAATCACAATCCACAGCTATTATGTTACTGTTTCAGGGAATCACATATTCCTTATAGATAAGGTACTTGGACAAAGTTACAGGCTGTTGGTTTATAATATATCAGATATGCAAAATCCTCAATTGGTAAGCACTTATCCGCTCAACACTTATCAGGCATACAATGGGATAGATATTGAAGGAGTATACCTATATCTTTCACACGGAACTGACATGCAGGTTATTAGTATTAGTAATCCCGCTGCTCCTTTTTTGGTCAGTTCTTTAGCAACAAATAACTGTATAGATGTTAAAGTACTAAGTAACTTTGCTTATATTAATGATGAAAATCATTTGCATATTGTGGATGTTCATTCTCCTTTTAGTCCAACTATCATAAGCTCTTATGATTCATTGTTGGTCGGTTTCGGCTCACGGATTGCAGTTGCGCAGAATTATGTATACTTCTCAGGTAATAATGGACAGAGACTTGGCATTAATATAATCGATGTAACAGATCCCAATGACATCTTTCGAACTGGTAATCATTATCAAAAAGGTAAGATTGTGGATGTGGAAGTTGAAGGTGACAGAGCTTATGTGCTGGATAGAGAAGTTGGTATGCATGTATTAGATATTCAGAATCCTGCTGTTCCGGTGGAGTTAGGATGTTATAATATTGATGATCAATATCCTATGTCATTGACAGTAGCTGGAAACTACGCGTTGGTTACAACAGTTAACTTTTCAGGAACAGGTTCTTGGACAGTAATCAGGCTGCTGGATGTTTCTAACCCTGCTCAACCATTTTTAACAAGCAATTACATTGTACAGGGTATAATTGGTAAACCCACTATGATAGATAATTACTTATATGTCTCAAATGATCTTTTGTATGTCATTAATATTGCTGACCCATACCATCCATACTTAGAATGCACCATTGGTTATCCAAATGGTGCATTCTAAGTATGGATGGTATGGGTCAGCAATATTAATGACATACAAAAGATCATTTGAGACATATAAGTAATTATCTATCATAGTGGGTTT
>JAWOHU010000247.1:0-6307 GCA_046485025.1 Cloacimonadaceae bacterium (SeqCode)
TGAAAGCTTGTCTTGGATTACTTTTCCCGTCATTCGCCTGAAAAACCTGACCAAAGGGATACCTATGACCAGCATCAACACAATCCTGATCACCAGCGAAATCCGCTCCGGGGTGATAAAACTGGTCAACAGCGCTTGAAAGTCCACTAAAGTCGATGTCATTTTATACCTCCTGCTTGGCTCTTGCTTGAAAATTTGTAACTAGTCAAAAAATCAGTATTTACATTTTACATTGAGTTGAACATATAGGCTGTGCAGATTTTTATAACCGGCTTGGAAAAGACAATCCAGCTTAGCCAGACTGTCTTTCCCGTCGGAAATTCCTATCAGCAGTTTATCTGCCAGGTTGAACAACTGCCGGCTTTCAATTGTTTCTCTTACTTGCTTGATTACTTTTTGAGAATGACTGATCCTCATTTACGCAAATCTGAATAATATGCCTGTATGGACAAGATCAGATGCTCCAGAGTCTGTTTCAGATTATCAACAAAAAAAGTCTTCTTATCCCCGTTATCAAAGGTGATAACGATGTTACCCAAAGCTGTCTGCACCTCTCTGATTTTGGATATTATCACAAAATCCTTGCCGGTGTGCTCATCCTCAAATGTGTAAATAGCTTTCATATAAATCTCAATACTCTTCTGTGATGTCTCTATTTCCAGAGACCTGTCATTCCTGCGCAAGCAGGAATCTTATAGCAATAGTATTTTGCTTTAATCCGCAGAATTATTTTATTTTTATACTTTGGATTACAGCTTGGTTATCAGCATTGGGATTGTCTTTCTCATCCCGGGGCAGAGCTTCAATTTTGTGGACGATGTCCAAACCTTTGGTTACTTTGCCGAAGACCGTGTGTTTACCATTCAGCCATTCGGCACCATCTGTCTTAGTAACTATGAAAAACTGTGACCCATTGGTATTGGGACCGGCATTAGCCATACAGATGGTTCCATACGCCACTGGATGTTTCAAAGTCTTTTCATACAATGATCCATGCCCGGTTGCTTCTGTGAAATATTCAATCGTATGTGCCATAATCGGTTCGCCGCTCTGCTTTGCCATAACGGAATCTGCCACAGCCATAACATCCGGATTGGGTTCCTCTGTTGATTGCAGATAAGGAATAATCACTTCAGTCCAGACCTTCATTGCTATCTGCTCATCCTTGATGGGACCTGTGATGGGCTCACCGTCATCCAGATAACATTCATCCTCAAAGGTGTAACCGGGTCCGCCGGCTCCGTCATTGCTGCGGTCACCGTCTTTGGTGTTGGGGTCGCCGCCCTGGATCATAAACTCCGGAATCACTCTGTGGAAATATGTGCTGTCGTAGAAACTTTCATTGCTCAGTTTAACGAAATTTTCCACAGTCTTGGGTGCCATATCAGGCCAAAGTTCCAGTTCGATTGTTCCCTGATTGGTTTGCATGGTTACGATTACTTTTTTGGCAGTCAAATCTGTCATCTTTTTCACATCCTTTTCTTTGGCGCAGGCTGTGGTTGTAAACACTGTCAGCAGTATAACCAGCAGCAACAGGCACACACTTTTTCTTGATTTTAACATCTTTTCTCCTTTATGAATAATACATCAGACATTTCTATATTCTATCCCAAACCATGTTTTTCAAACGATGCTTTTGGGCAATAACTTTCTTATAAGACATAACTCAGGTTTAGGGGACTGTTCAAGCTCGAGATCTAGATATTTTGCTCATCCGGCTTGTGTTTTCTGGCTCTCTCTTCAAAGAAGGAATATACGACCGGCACGAAGACAAGTGTAATCAGGGCTGAACTCAACATACCGCCAACCACAGCCCTTGCCAAAGGAGCCTGAGCTTCTCCACCTTCTCCCAGACCAATTGCCATTGGCATCAAGCCCAGGATAGTTGTACTTGCTGTCATCAGTATTGGGCGCAATCTGCGTCTGCCTGCTTCTTCAATGGCATCGCGAACTGTCAGACCTTCCTTCCGGCGCAATTGATTAGTCGTATCCACCAGCAGAATGGCGTTGTTGACAACTATTCCCCCCAGCATGATCATTCCTATGTAGGACTGAATATTGAAAGTGGTTTTGGTTAAAAACAAAATCAACACTACGCCGATGATGGCAAAGGGGACTGAAAACATTACCACAAAAGGATCCCTCAAAGATTCATACTGGCTTGCCATCACCATGTAGACCAGAATCAGAGCTAGGATAAAGCTCATCATAAGCTCGCGGAAAGAATCCTTTTGCTCTTCATAATCACCGCCAAACACGACTGCAAAATCTTCCGGAATTGCCAATCCACGCAGCTTTAAGCGTATGTCACTGATGATTGAGCCCATGTCGCGTCCGCTGATATTGGCATAGATGGATGTCACTCTTTCCTGATTCTGACGGTCGATTTCAACAGGTCCCAAGCCGGATTTGACTGTAACAACGTTTCTCAGAACCACCGGCAGTCCGGCTGAATTGGTAACTGTCAGATTTAGGACATCTTCCAGGCTTTCCTTGTCTTCATCTTCCACCTGCATCAGAATTGTGAATTCTTTTCCATCCTCACGATACACACCGGCGCTTGAGCCGGAAAGCACAATCTGCAAAGTCCTGGCTATCTGCTGAACAGTAAGACCCAGTTCTGAGGCTTTTTGTCTATCCACCAGCACCAGCTCTTCAGGAGTTCCTGCAGTGCGGCTGATATTGCTGTCAGTGGTTCCTTCCACGGAATCGACAATTTCTTGTATCTGTTCTGCCAGTTGATATGCTCTTTCCAGGTCGTGTCCGCGAACAATAATTTCCAGCCTGCCGCCGCCGCTTTGCATAATTCTGGACAGCATCATCGTGGAACTTGATGTGACGCGAGCTTTGGTTCCGGGAATGCTTCCCAGCAGTTTACGCAATTTTTGAGTGATTTCTTCACTGGAGCGCGTTCTTTGACTTATCTGAATCAGAGAAATTCTAATGAAGCCGGTATTTGATGTAGCTGAACTCCAACCGGTTCCACCTGTGAAAGTTATCATGTTCTTGATTTCCGGAACTGCTTTGTTTATGATTGCCTCGATTTCCTTCATCTTGGCGTCAGTTATTTCGAGCTTTGTTGCAGTTTCCATTTCAACATTGATGCGGATTTCACCTTCATCGGTTTCCGGCATCAGCTCTGTTCCTACCAGGGGAATCAACAGCAGGCTTAAACCCAGTAATGAAACTGCTGAAACTGCAGTGATGATGCGATGGTTCAAAGCAAGATGCAATAGCTTTTTGTAGCGGTTTTCTAGATTAGTCAGAAATCTGCCGACACTATGAAACAGGCGGTCACTTAATCCTCTGTCTGAGGAGGTGTTGGAATTATTCACTGTCAGCAGACGGCTGGACAACATCGGCACTATCGTTAACGCTGTTGCCAGAGAACACAGAATGGAAAAGGCAATGACATATGACAACTGCTTAAACATCACTCCTGACATACCGCGCATGAAAATCAAAGGCAGAAAAACCACCAGAGTCGTTATTGTAGCTGCAATGATAGGCGCTGCCACTTCCTGGGAACCGTTGATGGCAGCTTCTCTTTGACTCATTCCTTTTTCCCTGAGTCGGTAGATGTTTTCCAGCACGACAATGGAATTATCCAGCAGCATTCCGACGCCCAGGGCAAGTCCACCCAGGGTCATGATATTCAAGGTAAATCCGCTGAAATACAGCAGTCCGAAAGTCGCTATTATAGATATCGGAATAGCGGTTGAGATGATGGCAGTGCTTTTTATATTGCGCAGGAAAATCATGAGCACAAAGATTGCCAGGATGCCTCCGAAAAAAGCTGCCATTCCCACATTGTTGATGGAACGTCTGATGTAAACTGAACTGTCCATCACAGGGATCAGTTCTATTTGTGGCATATCGGCATTGATTTGTGCAATTTCTTTTAATGCAGCTTTGGCGACTGCAACTGTGTTGGTTCCTGATTGTTTGTTAATAGAGATCTGGATTCCCGGCTGTCCGTTGATACGAGTATGGCGTGTGATGCGTGTCCAGGAATCTTCTACATTGGCAAGCTGAGCTAAGGTAATCTTGGTTCCGGCTCGCTCCAGTACTACGGTATTCTTCAGTTCATTCAGATTTGTGAATTCTCCCGGAGTGCGGATTACGACTTCTTTGTTGCCGCTGATTACTGAACCGGCAGGCAGGTTGATATTGGAAGCTCTGACAGCCGCAATTATCTGGTCCAGCGGAATGCGCAGAGCCTTGATTTTATCAGGGTCGAGGTTCACATGAATTTCCCGCTCCAGACCTCCTCTCACATAAATAGCTGCAACGCCCGGGACGCGTTCCAGCCTGTATTGAATTTGATTGTCAATCAATTGTCTCAACTGCAGCGAAGGCAGGTCACTGGTGATGCCCAGCATCAGAATCGGAGTTGCGGAAATGTCAAATTTTCTTAAAGTTGGTCTGGATGCATCATCCGGCAGAGCTGAAATCACTCTGTCCAAGCGATCGCGGATATCATTGGAAGCTTCTTCCAAGTCTGTACCCCAGACAAATGAAAGGCGAACATAACTGTTGCCTTCACTGGATTCAGATTCTATGGATTGCACTCCCGGCACTGCTGCCATAGCCTGTTCAACAGGTCTCGTGACCAATTCTTCCATCTCTTCCGGACTGGCATTACCATAACTGGTGGACACGCTCAAAGTCGGAAAAGTGATATCCGGCATCAAATCTATCGGCAGACGGAAAAAGGCTATACCGCCCAGAATCAGTATTATCAGCACAACCATGCTGGTGAAAATCGGTCGCTCTACTGATTTCTGTGACAGGTTCATTGCTTGACTCCGCTCTTATCCTTTTCACTTTTATCAGCGCCATTCTGCTGCGGCAGCTTTATTTTACTGCCATCCTGAAGCTGCTGCTGTCCCAAAGTTATCACTTCTCCGGATAGCTCAGGCTCGACCACTTCAGCGTTTTCGTTATCTATGATACCAATGGTGAGAGGCACAAAGCGTGCTGCCAGGGAGTCTTTATCAGCTACAAAAACACCGGATAAGCCCTCTCTCTTTACCAATGATGCCACAGGAATAACTGTCACGTTATCATGTTTTTCATAAACAATCAGCACTCTGACAAACATTCCGGGCTTCAGAAGTCCGTTGGGATTGGGGATGTCGATTTCAGCTCTGGCTTGGCGGGAAGCTTCATTCAGAACAGGTGCGAGGCGAACTAGTTTGCCCTGAAAAACACGGTCCGGATAAGCATCTGTCCTGATTTCCACTGCCTGCCCCACATGGATTCTGACGTAATCTCTTTCAATCACATCGATTTCGGCAGTGACAATGCTATTATCCACCAGAGTCATAATCGGCGCATTGATGGAAAGCATATTTCCTTCATCGGCAAGGCGTTCACCCACTAGGCGGGTACTGCCTCCGCCCGTCCAGGTCGCGTTGATTTGAGTATAGGAGAGTTGAATTTCCGACTTGGTCAGGACTGACTGTGCCTTCTGAACTTCTGCCAGAGCTGTGTCGTATTTGGCTTGAGCTGAGGCATATTCGGCATCAATTTTGTCCATCATAGCCTGCGATTCAAAGTTCTGTTCAAACAGCCGTTTGACAGTCTGCCAGTTGCCTTCAGCCGCTTTCAGAGCCAGACGCAATTGTTCCACCTGCGCTTGAGCAACTGCCAGATTGGCTTTGGCTTGTTCCAGGTCCTGCTGATAAACTGCATCATCCAGAACTGCGATCACCTGACCATTGCTGACCTTGTCACCGATATTGACCAGCAGCCGTTCCAACCTTCCTGCTGTTCTGGCTGCCAGGGTATAAGAGTTTTTGGCTTTCAAAGAACCGCTGAATCTGCCCAGATCGCGCATAGTCATTGTCTGCACAGGTGTTGTTTCCACAGGAGTGACGCCACCGGGACCGCCAAATCCACGTTCATTGCTTGTGCTTTTATCTGAGATGCTTTGAAAGATACGCCAGCCTACCAAGACAACTATCACGATCAATACAAGCCACAATACTTTTTTCATTTTCGTCTCCCAATCTGAGTAAGAGTTTCTCTGCCTGCGAATTATTATCTACAAAATCCCTCTATTCTGTTACATCATTATGAGTTAGCAAACAAGCAGGGAATGCAAGCCTCTAATTTCTTCATATATTATAATGCACTTCGGATATCCTGCCATCTTGTCAAGAATTTCCTAATCGCATTTGATTTATACAATAAATGAAAGACTTTCCTGCACTGAGATTGATTAATTCAATGATATTATGTTTCTGAATCTGTTAGGATTAGATTACCTAGCCCAGCATTTTGAATGCTGTGTTTAGTTCAG
>JAWOHU010000277.1:0-6287 GCA_046485025.1 Cloacimonadaceae bacterium (SeqCode)
AACACGGGGTACGGGCATTCTCAATCAGTGCTTTTATGAATATGACTTTTACAAAGGTGATATAACAGGTACAAATCACGGTTCCATGGTAGCCATGGAGACAGGTATTGCGCTGGGTTATTCCTTAAATGCATTTCAGCCCAGAGGCTGGTTTTTCATTCATCCCAATACAGAGGTTTACGCCGGAATGGTGGTGGGTCAGCATAGCAAAGAAAAAGATTTGGTCATCAACGTCTGTCGCGGGAAAAAGCTTACCAATAACCGCGCTGCGGGCAAAGACGATGCCATGAAGCTGATTCCGCCCAGGATTTTCAGCCTGGAGCAAGCCATAGAATATGTGGGCGATGATGAACTTCTGGAAATTACGCCGGACAGCATCAGAATCAGGAAAAAGATTCTGCACCATACAGACCGCAAACGCAGCGAAAACAAAGCTGAATAATAAACAACAGTCCTTCCAGCTTCAAGTAGCGCAGCTTTCCAAAGCTGCGTAGAGATAAGCAGGATTGGAATCCTGCTCCACTAAACCAGAATTTCCAACTAATAAAACAAATAGATATTGACCGAATTTACAAAGTCACGTTTTAGGTCAGAAACTTGCATAAATATGTAAGATAAAGACTTGTTAACATTAATTGATGGGTTGAAACTTAAGGAACGATAAATGAAAGAAGGCTACATACAAAAAAACGATTACAAGAGCATATTCTTTGCAGACAAGGCGGAGAGCGGCATTCACGACCTCAAATCGCTGTTTCTCAGCCATCTTGAATATTCTCTCATCAAAGATGCCACCACCGTCAAGGACTGGGACGTCTATTATGCCCTGTCCTTGTCACTCCGGGACAGATTGATCGAACGCTGGCTGCGCACGCAATATGAATACCGCAAACGCAATGTCAAAAAGGTCTGCTATCTCTCAATGGAGTTTCTGACCGGCCGGCTGCTTGGCAATGCGCTGATCAATCTCGACAAGTATGAAGATTGTTATGATATGCTCAAAGAGATGAATTATGACCTGGAAGAAATAGAAGACCTGGAACCCGACATGGGGCTTGGCAATGGCGGTCTGGGACGCTTGGCAGCGTGTTATATGGACTCTCTGGCGACTCAGGAATATCCTGCCATCGGATATGGCATCCGCTATGAATTCGGCATTTTCAAACAGACAATAGAGCAGGGCTATCAGGTCGAAATCCCTGACCACTGGCTGAAAAAAGGCTGTCCCTGGGAAATTCACAGACCCGATATCACATACAGAGTCCGCTTTGGCGGCAAAGTCATTACTGAAGAGCAGAAAGACGGCAGATACAAATACCGCTGGGTGGACACGGACGACGTGATGGCAGTGGCTTGGGACATTCCGATTCCCGGCTTCAAAACCAATACAGTCAATAATTTGCGCCTCTGGCAGGCGACCGCGACAGATGAATTTGACTTTGATTATTTCAACAGCGGCGACTATGTCAAAGCTGTGGAACGCAAAGACACAAGCGAGAACATCTCCAAAGTGCTCTATCCCAATGACAATCAGCATCTGGGCAAAATCCTCAGACTCAAGCAGGAATACTTCTTTGTCTCCGCCACTCTGCAGAATATCTTTGCAGACTGGAAACTGGACAATGACAACTACACCGATTTTCCTGATAAAACCGCCATCCAGCTCAATGACACGCATCCCGCCATCGCTATTCCTGAAATGCTGCGCATCCTGATAGACGAGAAGAATCTCAGCTTTGAACAAGCCTGGGAGATTGCGCGCCGGACCTTTTCCTACACCAATCACACCATCCTGCCCGAAGCTCAGGAACGCTGGAGTGTAAGCATCTTTGAAGAACTGCTGCCGCGCCATCTGATGCTGATTTATCAAATCAACAATCTGCTGCTGAGTGAAGTCACGCGCCGCTTTCCCGGCGATTTGAACAAGATGCGGACGATGTCCATCATTGAAGAAGGCACTGAAAAAAATATCCGCATGGCGCAGCTCAGTATCGTGGGCAGCCACACTGTGAACGGCGTGGCGGAATTGCACACCAAAATCCTGAAAGAAACCATCTTTCCAAATTTCTATGCTATGCATCCCAAGAAGTTTCAAAACAAGACCAATGGCATTACGCAGCGGCTCTGGCTGAAACAGTGCAACCCTCATCTCGCCAGCCTGATTTCTGAACACATCGGCGACGGCTGGCTCACGGATTTATACAGAATCAAAGGCATTGAAACCTATCTGGATGACAAGCAGTTCCTCAAAAACTTCGCTGAAATCAAATGGATTAACAAGAAAAAACTCTCCAAATACATCTATAAAGAGACCGGAGTGCGCACCAATCCGGACAGCCTGTTTGACATCCACGTCAAGCGCATGCATGAATATAAAAGGCAGCTGCTCAACGTGCTGCAGGTGATTGCGCGCTATAACAGAATCAAAGCTAATCCTGAGGCTGACTTCGTGCCGCGCACCGTAATCTTTGCCGGCAAAGCAGCGCCGGGCTATTTCCTGGCCAAGAAAATCATCAAGCTCATCAACAACATCGGCGACGTCATCAACAAAGACATCGATGTCAAAGACCGTCTGAAGGTGGTTTTCCTGCCCAACTACTCGGTCTCCCTGGCAGAGAAAATCATTCCTGCGGCGGATCTTTCGGAACAGATTTCCACCGCCGGCTATGAAGCTTCCGGCACGGGCAATATGAAATTTGCCCTCAATGGCGCTCTCACCATCGGCACCCTGGACGGCGCTAATGTGGAAATGGCAGAGGAAATCGGAAGAGAGAATATGTTCATCTTTGGCATGACCTCAGAAGAAGTGGTTTTTCTCAAACAGTCGGGCTATGACCCCTGCGCCTATTACAATGCGGATGCGGAACTCAGGCAGGTGCTGGAAATGATAAAAAGCAACTATTTCAGCACCAAAGAGCCGGGCATTTTTGACCCCATCGTCAAATCGCTGCTGGAAGACGGTGACGTCTATTGCCTGCTGGCAGACTTTCGCAGCTATCTGGACGCGCAGGACAAGGCGGATGAGCTCTATAAACAGCCAATGGAATGGACCAAAAAAGCCATCATCAACGTTGCCTCCATGGGCAAATTCTCCTCAGACCGCGCCGTTATCCAATATGCCAAGGAAATCTGGAACATCACACCCGTCCATATCGAACTCAGCGGTCTGCAATAAGTAATTTGGGATACCCAATATCCTTGTATCAAAGTTTGTTATTAAATAAATAGAGGATTTCAGGATGGTAAAAGCCATGTGGCTTGCCCTATTACTTGCTTTCTGTGCTTGCCGGCTGAGCAGCAGCATCGTCATCAACGAAATCATGTATGACCCGGTGGGCACAGACACAGGCTATGAGTGGATTGAGCTGTATAACAACGGCAATTCTGACCTCAATCTGGAAGGCTCAAAACTGCAGGTGGCGGGAGCAAGTTTCGCTACTGTATTCACTTTTCCCTATTACATTTTGCGGGCTGGAAGATTTGTCCTGATCGGCGAACAAAACATTACGCAGGCAGTTTTCAACACAGCTCTGGTCATGCAGAACGGTGGTGACGCCACAGATGGTGTCAGATTCATTTCAGCCGACAATTCATATACAGACACTGTCCTCTATGACAGCCCCAATTCCAATCATCTGACAGACGACTCAGGCAGTGCCGGAACCAGCTTTGCGCCTGATGTTGCGGCAGGATTTTCCTTAGCCAGAAGAACGGATGGGTTAGACACCAATAATTGTGAATTTGATTTTGTGGCAGAAGCAAATCCCACTCCCGGATTGCCAAACCGCTTTCCCATAGACTACAGCCTTTCAGAGACAGAACTTGTCCACTCCGACGAGGTCTTTACACTAAATACATACATTGTGAATAACTCCCCGGCAAATTGTGATACGCTCACTATTACACTAAAAGTGTCATTGGATGGATTGGAACTGCAGAGTTTTGATATCCAGCCTGTTGCAGCAGGAGAGAGTGTTTACTTCACCTCGCCAGTCAGCATAAATTCATACTGCACAGGGATTTTGTCTGTCGAGCTTGTTCTTTTGGGTGACAGCAATCCGGCTGATAATGTCTGGACAACTCAATTGGGCAATCCGCAACTGAGTTCTCTCTGCATTAATGAAATCATGTATAATCCCGATACCGGCAACCAGGAATGGATTGAACTCTTTGTGCCAGCCATGGTGGGTGGTTTGTATGAAGTCACAATAGTTGATGCAGCTGATAATTCCGCACAGGTCACGCTGCCCTCCCTCTGTCCTAACTATCTGGTTTTGTGCAGAGACCATGCTTCGCTCTTGCTTAGATACCCAGATTGTCCTCCGGCAAATGTTTTACAGGTTGGCTCCCTGCCCATTCTGAATAATGATGGCGATGTCCTTATCCTGAAAGACGAAACCGGCACTGTGATTGATTCCATGTCCTATATCGGTGTATCAAGCAAAAAGGATGTTTCCCTGGAAAGGCAGGTTTCGGCAGACAGTATTATCACCTGGCAATACTGTTACAATGAGGCTGGAGGCACTCCGGGACAAGCAAACAGCGCTCCGCCGCCGCCTTCTGAACTCAATCCCGGCAGCGTTAAAATAGTGGGCAGTCCGTTCAATCCGCTCAGGGGTGAAAGTATGCGTCTGCAATACAACTTTAGCGATCTTGCTAATTCCATCAACTGCTATGTCTATGACCTGAATGGCATCAAGAGACACACCATTGCCTCGGGACTGAGTGTCGGCTCTTCCGGAGAAATCATTTGGAATGGCAAAGACAATCACGACAAGCCGCTTTCCAGAGGGATTTATATCCTGTTGGTGGAAGTTAAAAACAGCAGCAAGCATTACTTTCTGCGCAAACAACTGACGGTTGTGCTTGCCACAAAATAAATCCTGTAATAAATAGTTCTGAAGTGATAATCAGCTAAAAAAACAAGAGGATTGTATGCTCGGAAATGCGCTCTCCTACACGACTGTCGGCATTGATGCCAGACCTGTTTCCATCGAATGTGATACTGCTCCCGGTATGTGGATGGTTATCATGGTTGGTCTGCCTTCCGCATCTGTAAAAGAAAGCAGCCATCGGGTCATGGCTGCCATCAAAAACTCCGGCTGGGATACTCCCAATAAAAGATACACCATCAATCTTGCTCCCGCAGACCTAAAGAAGGAAAGCGCTTCGTTGGACCTACCCATAGCCATCGCTCTACTGCAGGCATTGAAAGAATTGCCCAGACCCCAATTGGAAAAGATCGGCATCGTGGGAGAACTCTCTCTTGATGGCAATGTCCGTCCTGTCAAAGGCGTCCTGCCCATCGCTATTGAAGCCAGGAAAGACAATCTTGATGCGCTCATCGTGCCTTTTGAAAATGCCGAGGAAGCTGCTATTATAGAGGGTTTGACAGTCATTCCGGTCACCTCATTGCGTGAGACGGCAAACTACCTGATGGGAAAAGCTGTTATCCCGCCCAAAGAAGTTGACAGAGACAGCATTTTTTCCGTGCTGAATGAATCGCCTGTGGACATGGCAGACGTGAAAGGTCAGTTTCAGGTCAAGCGCGCTTTGGAAGTGGCTGCAGCGGGCGGACACAACATTCTGATGATAGGTCCTCCGGGCAGCGGAAAAACCATGCTGGCCAGACGCGTGCCCACCATCCTGCCTGAACTCACTCTGGAAGAGGCTTTGGAGGCTACCAAGATACACTCGGTTTGCGGACATTCCTCCAATTTTGTGAATGGCATTCTAACGAGCAGACCGTTCCGAGCCCCGCACCACACCATATCAAGTATTGCACTAATTGGCGGAGGCTCTTTTCCCAAACCGGGGGAAGTATCGCTTGCTCACAGAGGAGTGCTCTTTCTGGATGAATTGCCTGAGTTCAAACGTGATGTGCTGGAAGTGCTGCGGCAACCTTTGGAAGACGGAGTGGTCACCATCTCCCGTGCAGTTCAGAGTTTGTCCTTTCCGGCAGAATTCAATCTGATTGCCTCGATGAATCCCTGCCCCTGCGGTTATTATGGCAGCAATATACCAAATCATACATGCAACTGTCAGTGGGGTAGTATAGTCCGTTACAGAACCAAGATCTCCGGTCCGCTGTTGGACAGAATAGACATTCACGTAGAAGTGCCGGCTGTGACTTATGCAGATTTGAGTTCTTTGCCAACAGGTGAAACTTCTGTCCAAATCAGGAAAAGAGTCAATGAAGCAAGAGCCATCCAGCGTGCGCGCTTCAAGACAGAAAAGATCTTCTGCAATGCGCAGATGAGTTCCAAAGTCTCCAAAAAGCACTGCCA
>JAWOHU010000063.1:0-7559 GCA_046485025.1 Cloacimonadaceae bacterium (SeqCode)
GTTCACAGGCGGATTGGAACTGAAATCAATTCTACCCTTGAGCTCTGCTGAAAAAGACAGTCAGCCCAGCACAGACTCCCTGTTGATCAAGGTTCCGGCAGATTTAATAAGCAAAGTTGAGCAGAAAGTCAGGCAGTTTGAACTTCAGGACACTATGCCTTTTGTCAAAGTCAAAAAAGATACTGCAAAGAGTTATGACTTGAAGCAGGTTATCATCTCCATCTCACTGCAGGAAGATGCTTTACATATTGTCAAACTACTGCAGAGCCCTAATGTTTACGATCTGCTGTCAGCTTTGTTTGAGGTCGGAAAAGATGATTTGTATGAGTGGCAGATATCGAGGATGAGATTTAGCTTTTAGCCTTTAGCAGAAAGGTTCTGCCTGACTGCTTCATAGAGAATGGCAGAAACTGAATTGGAAAGATTGACGGAGCGGATTTTCGGACTCATCGGAATAGTGACACAGCGCTCTGTATAAGCATTCAGCAAGTCTTCCGGCAAGCCTTTGCTCTCGGGACCGAAGATGAAGTAGTCGCCGGGACGGTAATTCCTTTCCAGATAAGAATTGGCTGACTTGGTGGTGCAGAACCAGAGCCGGTCGAGGGGAGTTTTCTCAATTATCTCATCAATAGAATCGTGAATAATATATTGCAGTTGCGGCCAGTAGTCCAAACCCGCTCTCTTGAGTGATTTGTCGTCAATCAGGAAGCGGAAAGGCCTGATCAGATGCAGAGTGGAATTGGTGCCCACACACAGACGCCCGATGTTGCCTGTGTTGGCAGGGATTTCGGGATGGTAGAGCACAATATTGAAGCCGGGGTCGTTGTATTCTATCATAACTTTGGCGGGCTCAGTAGATAGTGCCGGAAAAGAGTCTGCCAAAAAATTCCAGCCAGTTATCAATACTCTCAGAGAGATTTTCTTCAGTTAGTCTGTCATTGGCAATGTGGGCTGTGACAGGTGCTGTGGAAAAGCTTTCAGGCAAAGGAGTGGACTCGTTCACAGGAAAAAGTCCCAGCTCAAAAGCCACGTGCTTCTGGCTTTCAGAAGTGAGCAGAAAGCTCAAAAAATCGCCGGCAAGCTGTTTGTTTCTGGCTTTGGAGGGTATGGAAGCGCCTTCCAAATAGAGAAAACTGCCTTCCTGCAGCAGGGAAACTCTCAAAGGCAGAGCATCGGGCTTATTTTCTTTCAGCCAGGCAGGAGTGGTCGTAAAACCAATTGTCATACCGCATTGCCCCGTTTCCAGCAGATTCAAAGTAGTTCTATAGCTGTCACTGACGCTGTGAACGTTCTTCTTGATGCTCTGCCAGAACTGGCGAAAACCGTCATTGCCAAACATGGCAACGCTCCACAGCAGAGCTGCTCTGCCGGCTCCGCTTTGGTGCGGACTGCTGACTGCCAATTGATTCTGGAAGCGCGAGTCCTGCAGCTCTCCAAACGACTCAGGTGGCTGAGCTATCAGTTGTTCATTATAGAGCAGGGCGAGATAGCCAAAGCCGTATGGAATCACTCTCTGCGCGCTGTCCCAGAGGAAGTTCTGGTTGATGGGTCTGTTTTTCAAAACAGAAGTCGGACTGAACTGCTCCAAATCCTCTTCTGATAAGAGAAAGCAGTTGTTGAGTCCCAGCACCAGATCAGCTTTGCGGAGTTCTTTGTCATCACGGATAAGCTCAATCAGTTCAGAGCCGTTGGAGACAGTGTTCAGCACTATTTTGCAGTTGTGTTCGGCCTCAAAGGCGGGGATGATGGATTTGAGAAATCCGGAGCTGCGGATTTCGTCTAAAGTGACTATGGTTAAGGTGTTATCTGATGTCTGGGTCTGAGCATTTCCACTGTCTTTTTTGCTGCAGCCTGAACCAAAAACAAGCAGCAATGAAAAAACAAGGACTAGTAGAGAAATTAGCCTGCAGAAAGGGTTTCTGCTCAACCATTGCCCCCAAACAGAATCCAGGCAACGGCAAAATCCATAACCAAAATGAAGATGGCGGAATAGACCACGGTTTGGGTGGTGACCTTGCCCACTCCCTCAGCGCCGCCAGTAGCTCTGGAGCCTGTGTAGCAGCCGATGGAAGTGATAATCAGTCCGAAAAAGATGGATTTTACCAGTCCGCCCCAAAGGTCGGAAGGCTCGAAATAGCTTTTCAGACTGCTGAAAAAAGTGTGATAATAGATGCCGTAGCGCAGGAAAGAAAAGAACCAGGCTGAGACAATGCCAATCAGATTGGCAAAAATAGTCAGCAGCGGAAAAATGATAATCCCTGCCATAATGCGCGGCAGGTAGAGAAAATCCACCGGCTCGACGCCCAAGGTCTTGAGCGCGTCAATCTGCTCGCTGACTTGCATGGTGCCTATTTCCGCAGCCATGCTGGCTCCCACTTTGCCGGTCAGAACCAATGCGGTCAGAACGGGTGCCAATTCCATCATTGTGGACTTTCCAACCAGAACTCCGATGTATTGAACAGGAAAATAACCTCTGGTCTGATACACTGCCTGCACGGCTGTGACCAGCCCTGTGAAAGATGCCGTAATCGCAATCAGGACCAGGGATTCAAAGCCGATGCGATGCATCTGGCGCAACAGTTCAAAGCGTCTGTGCACAAGGCGCGGCAGATATCTGAAACAACTGAACAGAAAGAGGAAATAGCTGCCGGTCTGAGCCAGCCAATCAATAATCATGCGTGGTATCGAGATTCTGGAAGGTGGTAATTTCTGAGACAAACCTGAGTTTGGCTACTCCAGTAGCGCCGTGACGGTTCTTCGCAATAATGATTTCAGCAACGCCTTTGACCTTTTCTAGTTCTGCTTCAAAGTCCATATCCTCTGATTTCGGACCTCTGCCTTTTTTGGATTTTTCCTGCAGCAGTCTGAGATAATATTCATCCCTGTAGATGAACATCACAAGGTCGGCATCCTGTTCAATAGCGCCAGATTCACGCAGGTCTGAAAGCACGGGACGTTTGTTGTCACGCGCTTCCACCAGACGGTTAAGCTGAGACAAGGCGATGACGGGAATGCTCATATCTTTCGCCAGAACTTTGAGAGCGCGGGAGATTTCAGAGATTTCCTGCTGGCGGTTGTCCTTGCTTTTGGGATTGGTCATAAGCTGCAGATAGTCAATGATAACGAGGTCGATTCCACCCAGTTGAGCAGCCAGCCGGCGTGCTTTGGCTCTGATTTCCAGAGGCGTGTTAGTGCCCTGGTCATCAATGTAAATAGGTTTATTGGTAAAGGCTTCAGCCGCCTGGGAAATTCTGATTATCTTCTGCTCCGTCAGGCCATAGCCCTTGAGCATGGTATCCATACTGACCTCAGAAGCGCTGCTGAACAGGCGCATGAGGATTTCGTCATTGGACATTTCCATGGTAAAAATCGCCACTCTTTTGTTCAGATTAACGGCAGCATGCGCAGCTATGTTGAGTGCGAAGGAAGACTTTCCCATGGAGGGACGGGCTGCCAGGACAATCAACTGTCCAGGCCTAAAACCGCCAGTCAGATTGTCGAGGTCGGAAAAACCGCTGGCAACACCCAAAACAGGCACATGCGTGGAGGCAACCTGTTCCACCATACTGAGGATTTCGTGTGAAATCTCGTCCACCTTGACAAAGCCCTGCTCTTTGGGCATTTCAGCAATGGCAAAGACTGCCTGCTCCGCTTCATCCACGATGGCGCGCACAGGTTTGTCTGCCTGGTAGCAGGCTTCGATAATGCCGTTGGACGCCACAATCAGTTGCCGCAGCAGAGCCTGGTCCACCACAATGCTGAGGTGATAATCAAAATTGGCGCTGGAAACGACCACGTTGGAAAGCTCATTGATGTATGGAATGCCGCCAACTTTTTCCAGCAGGTTAGCTCTTTCCAGACGGTCAATCAGAGTGATGGCATCTATCTCTGTGGTTTCCATAAAGAGTTCCTGCATGGTGCGCAGGATGATTTTATGAGCTGAGCGATAGAGATATTCTTCCTTGAGCTTTTCAATGCCTTTGACAGCAGCGTCCTTGTCAATCAGCATGGCAGAAAGGACAGCCGCTTCAGCATTGATATTGGCAGGCAGGGAACGTTGCGAAATCTGAGTCGTTTCAGCCGGAGTTTCTTTGCGTTTGGGCATAAGTTTTCTGCCTTATTTATGTTTGAATTTTTTCTTGAAAGCCTGAATCACAGACGGAGTTACGAAGTCAGCCAACTCGCCGCCCAGTTCTGCCAATTGCTTCATCATACTGGATGACAGATACATATAGCGCAGGCTGGGAACCAGGAACAAGGTCTCAATCTCAGGCGCAATCTTCTTGTTGGTCAGTGCCAGAGACAGTTCATATTCAAAATCAGAGACAGCACGCATACCGCGAATCATAATCCTGCATTTCTGCGCTCTGGCAAAATCTACCACCAATCCTTTGAAGGACATGACCTTGACATTCTTGATATGCGAGACTGATTGCTCACACAGGGTGATTCTTTCTTTCAGAGTAAAGAGGTTTTCTTTGCCGGTAAAGTCTGCTACAGCAATAATGACTTCATCAAACAGAGCAGCAGCTTTTTCCGCAATATTGACGTGCCCCAGGGTGATGGGATCAAAGGTGCCGGGATAAATAGCTTTGGTTTTCATTTCAGTGCTTCCAGTCTGAGTTTCTCAATATCTGCAATTTCTTTGGGGATGGTGCTTGAGAGATTTTTATAGCCTGTTTCGGTGACCAGAATATCATCTTCGATACGGATGCCGAGGTTCTCTTCCGGAATGTAGATGCCGGGTTCGACGGTGATGATATTTCCCGCTTCCAGAACGGAATCACGGGCTCCCAGATCGTGTGTATCCATACCCAGGTGGTGACTGATGCTGTGCATATAATATCTGCGGAACTGCTCTTTTTCCTGAATCAGACCAAGCCGGAGCAGCGCTTGCTGAATCAGCTCATTGGTTTTTTCATTCAGTTGGACAAGTCCCGCGCCAGGTTTGACCAGCTCAATAATTGCCTTCTGAATTGCCAGGACTTCTTCATAAACCTGTTTCTGACGGGGTGAGAACTTGCCTGACACAGGAAAACAGCGTGTGATATCTGCGCTGTAATTCCGCCAGGAAGCGCCCACGTCCATCAGCACAACATCATCAGGGCCTAACTTACATTTGTTTTCCTTGTAATGCAAAGTGGCGGCATTGATGCCGGAAGCTATGATGGGCGCGAAACCCCAGTTCTGAGCACCGTTTTTCTGCATCTGATAAAACAGCTTGGCTTCCAGCTCATATTCCAGCATGCCGGCTTTGGCTTTCTGCATAACTTTAGCAATGCCAAGACCGGTCAGGTCAATCGCTTTCTGCATCTGCTCAACCTCCCAATCCGACTTGACAGTGCGGATAGGTTTGATCAGGTTATTCAGATTCTCAATATCAAGATTATTATAGATATTCCTGATCGGCTGCAGCATAAACATAGGATAGGATAAAGGCTTGTTGAGAGAAGGGTTTCCTATGTTTGACCAGATTTTTTTAAGGAGTGGACACAGACCACTGAGCGCAGTTAAAAACTCATCCAGATAGAGCACAGTCTCAATACCGGAAAGCTCTTTAGCCTCTTCTTTGGTCATTTTTTTGCCGTCCCAGACTTCCCGTTCCGGAATTCCTCTCTGGATAAACAGATACTCGTGTGCCTTGTCCTTTGTCATAAAAAGGCAGAACACAGCCTCCGGAATCATCAGCCCTGTCAGATATAAAAAGTTGTTGTCCTGATTGAACTTGGAAATGCCTTCCTGTTCCATATTGGCAAACACAATCGCCATCTGGTTCGCTTCCATAGCAAGGGCAAGTTTTGCGCGTCTTGGTCTGGTGAGTTCAGCGTTCATATGTTAGTTCTCCATCTGAATTTTCAAGTTTCCGTAGCAGCCGTCATAGCCAGGAGGGTCGAAAATAAAGCTCCCACGCCTGACTGCCAGGATATGATTTATGATTTCCTGAGGCAGGTTGTTGTCAAGCAGTTCCTGAATATTTTTCTCCGTTGCTGTCCAGAGGCTGATTTCCGTGTCAAAGACAGCCAGGCACTTCCGAAATTGTGATATCACTTTACTGCTGCTGACGTTTCTGGTCCCCAGAGCAAAAGCTATAACTTCAATCAGAGGAAGCAGATGCATGAACTTCGGAGGCTGGGTTTTAAGTGACTTATCCGTCAATTGCTCTGCCCTGCTTTTAACACCTTGCAGCATTTTCTTGCCGCAAAGCGGACAGCAATAATGCTCCGGTTCCTTATCTGTAAAGAATATCGGCGTTCTGTCAGGATGCCGGTCAGCCCTGTGTCCGGTCAGATAATACCTGCCCTCGGAAGGCAGAAACTCTGCTGTCAGAAAGACTTTGTTTGACCTGATAGCCGCAATTATTGCTTCATAAGAGAGCTCATCCGTGGCCAGAATGGTGAATTCCCTGCCCACGCGGTTCAGAGCTGAACTATGACAATCGCTGTTGGAAATAAACGTTCTGTTCTGCAGGTCCGGAATCCTGCAAAGCATCTCAGGGTCAGCGCTCAAGCCTGTTTCCACTGCGTGGATATGGTCAGTGAAACTGCCATAGAATTCTTTCCAGGTGCGCAGATTATTCTTGCTGCCCAGAATTCCATCCGGAGTCAGCACATGCGCCGGAATGATTTCTATCAGAGGATTTATGGCTTGTATGGAGTGGAGATTGTCTTCCAGTTCAGCCTGATTCCGGCAGGTGATGAAGGGTCTGGCAATGGTGTTTTTATAGCCCTTTTTCTGCATCCAGTCAATAGTTTTTGTGATTGATTCATCGTCAGGATAGAGTATTATGTGGTGGGCAATTATCCTGTTACGATAGCCCTCAAGAGCAGCAGTAAAGATAAGTTCCGTCTGCCTGATGAAGTGCGCTCCAGTTCCTTTGAGCTGATAAAGATTGCCTGAAGTGGGTGTGAGTAAAGAGCGGAATTCCTTTTGCCAGGGCGGGTAGAGACAATCGCCGATGCCGAAAACCTGGATGCCCTTATAGCGCATTGTCTCTGCCAGAGAGGTCAGACTGATGTTTCCGGCTCCTCCGGCATAGCTGGAATGAGAATGCAGGTCAACTGCAATTGCCATTTATATCATTTGAACTGCTGCTCAGCTTAATTGGCAGCTTTCTTTTTATCTTTTTCTTTAAAAGTCAGCACCGGTTCTTTAGAATTTTTGACCACTTCCGGCGAGATGGTGCAGGTGGCGATTTCAGGTCTGTCAGGCAGGTCATACATAATGCCCAGCATCATTTTTTCCATAATAGATCTGAGTCCGCGCGCACCGGTTTTTTGGCTGATGGCGATTTTGGCAATTTCCTTCAGTGCGTCATCCGTGAAATTCAGCTTCACGCCGTCCATATCAAAATACTTCTGATACTGCTTGCAGATTGCGTTTTTAGGTTTGGTCAGAATTTCGATCAGGGCTTCCTCACTGAGTTCGTGCAGAGTGCAGATGATGGGCAGTCTGCCAATCAGTTCGGGAATCAGACCATACTTCAGCAAATCAGTGGAAGCTGTGTGGTCAAAGATGCTGGCGTCATTAAGCTTCTCGCTCAGCCTGACGTCAAAACCGAC
>JAWOHU010000097.1:0-4440 GCA_046485025.1 Cloacimonadaceae bacterium (SeqCode)
TCTTCTGGAAAGCTTTGATACCATTCTGTTCGGTCCCGGCTGCAGCATTTCTGATTACACATATCAGGTTTTACATTATATTATTGAGCATTGGAACAAGCCCGCTATAATCGATGCAGACGGACTCAACAGCCTGTCGCAGCATCCTGACCTGCTCAAAAAACTGGTTGGAAAGCCTTTTGTCCTGACTCCCCACTGGGGAGAATTCTGCCGTCTGGCTAAGATTGATCTGCAGGCTCTTGAGCAAGATTGCCTGTCTGAATTGAAGGATTTTGTGGAGGCCTATCACCTGAAAGTTCTGCTTAAAAGCCACACCAGCATCTATTATGACAGTAAGACAATGTATGTGAACACCAATGGCAACGACGGTCTTGCCACCGGCGGCAGTGGTGATATACTGTCTGGACTGATTGCCGGTTTTCTGGCTCAGAATCTGGACTTTGGTTTAGCTGCAGGTTCAGCTGCCTTCTATCTTGGCAGAACTGCTGAAAAGCTGGCTGAAATTCAGCCTGCCTTTTCTATCACGCCGTCCGATATTCTGGACAATATCTTCATATATGACTTAGAGGATGAACAAGATGAAAATTGACCTCAGAACCCTGGGAATGACTCTACTGCTGCTGATTCTGGTTGTTTTCAGCAGTTGCAGTTCCACTCCTGATAAATCAAATAATAAAGACGAGGATACACTTATGCACAAGCTGGCAAAAATGAACACGCCAATTTTCTGGGCTGAAGGGCATCCCGGCAGTCTGGATCGGGAAAATTGGACCATTGAAATTACAGGACTGTGTGACAATCCCACCACACTCTCATGGCAGGACCTGATGAGCCTGCCCAAATCCCTTGCTGATGCACGTCTCACCAGTGTGACACGTTGGTCTGTGCGTGGCAACTGGGGCGGAGTGAAAGTATCCGATATTCTGGATTACGTCAAAGCCAAGCCCAATGTCAGATACGTCCGTTTCTGGTCAGTCGGGCTGGTCTATGACACTTCCATTCCCATCGACATTGCCAGGATGGAAAAAACTCTGCTGGCCTGGGAGTATGATTCGGAGCTGCTGACAGAGGATTATGGCGGGCCTGTGCGTGCCTTCGTGCCTTACCTCTGGGGCTACAAATCAGCCAAAAGCGTGGTTAAAATCGAGCTTCTGGACAGATACATTCCCGGATTCTGGGAACAGCGCGGTTACACAGACGACGCTGAAATCGAAGCCGGACCCTGCCGTGACATCAATGACGGCGGCAAGATGAAACAAATCCCCGGCGGCGAAGTAACAGAGTTTCTGGACTGATAAATGCTCATCAACGGAAAAGAGTATCAGAGCGTCTGGATGCAGGATGACAAAGTCCTGATGATAAATCAGAACAAGCTGCCTTTTGACTTTGAGATCATCACCTGCCGCACCTGTGAAGAAGTTGCGACTGCAATTCAGAATATGACGGTTCGGGGCGCACCGGCTATTGGCGCTGCCGGAGCTTATGGTATGGCTCTGGCTGCCCTGACCTCTGACAAGGAAAATTTCCGCAATCAGCTGCGCAAGTACAGAGACATTCTGCTGGCTTCCAGGCCCACTGCCATTGACCTCAGCAACGCTGTGCTAATGGTCTATGAGCAGGCTGTCAAATGGATTCCCAACCTCGCTCATGCCAGAGCCACTGCTCAAAAAGCTGCTCTGGACTTTGCCAGAGACAGTGCAGAAGACTGCCGCCTGCTTGGCGAAGTGGGGCAGGAGCTCATCTCAGATGGCATGAACGTGCTCACACACTGCAATGCCGGCGCTTTGGCAACTGTCGATTGGGGCACTGCTCTGTCAGTCTTTAGAATGGCGCACCGCCAGGGCAAAAAGTTCTTTGTCTATGTTGACGAGACCCGTCCCAAGCTGCAGGGCTCGCGCCTCACAGCGTTTGAGCTGAAACAGGAAGGCATCGACCATGCCGTCATAGTGGACAGCGCTGCCGGCTACTTTATGCAGCAGGGCAGGATCGACCTCATTATCACAGGCGCAGACAGGATTTGCCTGAACGGCGACTTTGCCAATAAGATCGGGACATACAGTCTGGCGGTCCTGGCGCAGCAGCACAAGATCCCTTTCTATGTGGCAGCTCCCAAGTCCACCTTTGACCTCTCTTGCATGAACGGAGACGAGATTCCGATTGAGCAGCGCTCTTCTGAAGAGATAACTTTTCTGAATGATCGTCTCATTGCCAGTCCCGGCAGCGATGCTCTCAATCCCGCTTTTGATGTGACTCCGGCGGAAATCATCACAGGTTTCATCACCTGCAAGGGCATCTTCAAACCCAAGGAAGCTGCTCACGCAATCCAGATGTGAATAAAAATTGAACTATGGAAAAGATAAATAAACCACAGAATGTTTCGCTGCTCATCAGGCATGCACACATTCTCACTATGGATGCCGGGAATGAAGTCTTTGAAGACGGTGCTATTGCTGTCTCCGGCAATAAGATAACAGCTATTGGCAACACCGTTGATCTGGAACAGCTTTACATAGCTGAACAGACAATTGATGCTGCCGGCTGCATCGTGATTCCCGGCCTGATCAATGCTCATACCCATATCCCGATGACCTATTTCAGGGGTCTGGCGGACGATATGGAATTTAACGAATGGCTGTTCGGATTCATTATCCCGCTTGAACAGAAGTTGGTTGACCATGATTTTACCTACGATGCCACCTTGCATGGAGCGGCTGAACTGATCAAAAACGGCATCACTCTCGCCAATGACATGTATTTTGAGAGTGAGGCCATGGCGCAGGCAATTACTAAAGCCGGCCTGCGCTGTATCATAGGTGATCCTGTGCTGGGCACGGCTTTAAAGAATGATGATGATATCCGCAAATTGGGCAGTGCTGCCATTATCAACAGTAAAAAATACAAAACCAATCCCCTATTGGATTTTTCTTTGGCACCCCATGCCATCAGCACGAACAATAAAGCGATCCTGCAGATGTGTACTGAAGTGGCTCTGCAGAACGATCTTCTGGTTCATATGCATCTTTCCGAAACAATGACAGACATCAATATCTGCCGCAGAAAATACAGCTCCCGTCCTGTGCATTTCCTCCGGGACATCGGTTTGCTGGACGCCAGGATAATCATGGCGCACGGCATTCGCGTGAACGAAGAGGAGATGGATATCCTGTCTGAACACAATGCTTCCATTGCCATCTGCACCGAGAGCAATCTCAAGCTGGCAAACGGTTTCGCCCCCATTTCCAATTATCTGAAACATAAGGTCCGCTGCTGTTTCGGCACAGACGGCGTCGCCAGCAATAACAACCAGGACCTTTTGGCAGAGCTTGACCTGACTGCCAAGGTGCATAAAAACATCAATCACGACCCCACTTTTCTGCCTGCCGAGCAGATGCTTAAAATGGCTACCATAGAGGCTGCCAAAGCAGTTCACAAGGACAGTGAAATCGGTTCTCTGGAGACAGGCAAACTGGCTGATTTGGTGATTCTGGACTGCAATGCAGTGGAAGCCCAACCCCTTTACAATCCATATTCGCAAGTCATCTATGCTTTGGGCGGCAGAGCTGTGCGCGATGTCATCATCAACGGCAAACTTGTTTTAAGAGATAAAAAACTAACCACTCTGGATGAAACAGAGATACTTGCCACTGCCCAAAAATACAAAGCCATGATCAAGAAAGAATTGAAAAAATGAAATCCATCAAAAACAGAAAAGCGGAACACGACTACTACATCATCCAGTCTCTGGAAGCAGGCATAGTGCTGACCGGAACTGAGATCAAGTCCATCCGCGCCGGCAAAGTCAATTTCAAGGACAGTTATGCCAAAATTGACAATAATGAAGTCTGGCTGCTCAATCTGCACATCAGCCCTTGGGAAAAAGCGTCTTTCTTCAATCATGACCCTGAGCGCAAACGCAAGCTTCTGCTCAACCGCCACGAGATAAAACGCCTCAAAACCAAGGTTGACGAGCAGGGCATGACCCTCATACCCATGGAAATCTACATCAACGAAACCGGCAAATGCAAGCTAAAGCTCGCCCTCGCCAAAGGCAAACACCATTACGACAAAAGAGAAACCCTCCAGAAAAAAGACCTGGAGCGCGAAAAGGAAAGGGACGGCAAATCCTAAACTTAAAGAGGTTAAACTATGAAAACTGCTTTAATGGTGCTGGTTTTAGCATTTATCCTGCTTGTTACTTATTCCTTCATTTGACAAATCCCCACAGCCTCTCCTCAGCCTCCTGCCTGGCCACTGTGCCCGGGCGCAGGTATTAAACAGGATGTCAGACTGTTGTTAGTGAGTCTGGATTAAGGGTGGAGGATGGTTTTGCATTTGATGGCCAGTGGCTTTTAGCCACTGGTCAGATAGCCTCCGAGTCCAACCCCATAGGGGTTTCTCATATCAATCAGGTATTTGAATCGCGATCGACATCCTCAATCG
>JAWOHU010000163.1:0-4825 GCA_046485025.1 Cloacimonadaceae bacterium (SeqCode)
CTGGCAGACACTCATGGCAAGCTTTCCCAGAAGCAGACTTATGCCAAAGCTGACCTATATAGAGAACTCAATGACAAAGTTAGAACCCTGGAAAATGATATCTCACTGACCAGGAAAATGATAGACCAAATGGAAACACAGTATCTGGAATCGATCTATGAGCCATAAGTCAAAGCGCATCGGATTCACCACGTCACTGCCTGTGGAAGTGATTCTGGCGGCAGGGCACGTGCCGGTGGATTTGAATAATATTTTCATCAACAACAATCCCGACAGATTTGTCTCCAGGGCAGAGCACGAAGGTTTTCCCAGAAATGTCTGCGCTTGGATCAAAGGTATCTATACTTCAGCCCGTGAAGCAGCTTTGGATGAAGTCATTGGAGTCACGCAAGGCGATTGTTCCAACACGCATTCTCTGATGTCAATGCTCAGTGACCAGGGCATCAAGGTTTTCGGTTTTTCCTTTCCTGTTGATAAGAGTTATGCTGATCTGGATAAAGAAATACAAAAGCTGGAACGCCACTTTGAGGTTGACCGCAGTGAAGTTATCAAAGTCAAAAAACGTCTGGATTCCATCAGAGCAAAGCTGCTGCTGCTGGATGAGATGACCTGGAAGGAATGTCTGGTAACCGGAGCGGAAAATCACTACTGGCTGGTCAGCGCGTCTGATTTCAACGGCAATCCCGACCAGTTTGAAGAAGACCTGCACGCCTTTCTGAAAGAGGCAAAAGACCGTGATCCGTATCAGCCAAGACTCAGACTTGCCTATCTGGGCGTACCTCCCATTTTCAGTAATCTGTATCAGGTCGTTACCAAGCTGGGCGGAGAAGTCATCTACAATGAGATTCAGAGGCAGTTTGCCATGCTGACCCTGAAGCGCGACATCGTAGAGCAATACCTGGAATACACTTATCCCTACAGCGTTTTTGAGCGCATCAAAGACATCGAAACTGAATGTGATAAACGACAGGTGGAAGCCATTGTGAGTTACACTCAGTCCTTCTGTCACAGGCAGATTGATAACATTCTGCTGAAAAAATATCTGCATCTGCCTTTTCTGAATCTGGAAGGCGATCAGCCAAGTGAAGTTGATTCCAGAACGTTGTTGAGACTGGAAAGTTTTATGGAAATCTATGGCAAATAGAACCAGAGTTGCAGTTGGAATCAGCGGCGGAGTGGATTCCACAATGGCTGCCAAACTCCTTCTGGAGAAAGGTTACGAGGTCATCGGGCTGACCATGTCCATCTGGGACGGCTCTGTCGAGATTGGCACTCCGACCAAAAGCGGCTGTTTCGGTCCCGGCGAAAAAGATGACCTCAAAACTGCTGCAGAAGTCTGTCAAAGACTGGGAATTGAACATCACGTAATCAAACTTCAGAAAGAATACAAAGACAATGTCCTGAACTATTTCTGCGCAACTTATCTGGATGGAAAAACGCCCAACCCTTGCCTGATGTGCAATCAGCGCCTGAAGTTTGGCTTGCTTCCAGAGAAAGCTCATGAGCAGGGAATCGACTTTGATTACTTTGCCACAGGTCATTATGCCAGAATTGAATACTGTGACAGGAACCGGCGCTGGCGGCTGAAACGCGCTCTGGATCTTACCAAAGACCAGTCCTATTTCTTGTCATATTTGAGTCAGGAGCAGCTTTCCAAATTAATATTTCCTTTGGGAGAACTGACCAAGCAGGAGATTAAGGAACTTGCTAGCAAATGCGGATTCGGAGATCTGGCAGTCAGACAGGAAAGCCAGGACTTCCTGGAAACTGATGACTACAGCGTTCTGTTTGATAAAGATGCTTTTCAGGCCGGTGACATTGTCGATATCAGGGACAGGGTTTTGGGCAGGCACAAAGGTCTGATTCATTACACAATCGGGCAGCGTAAAAACCTTGGCATACCCGGTCAGACAGAGCCTTTTTATGTGATTGATATCGATAATGAGACAAATCGTCTGATTGCAGGCCCGCAAAGGTATCTTTATGGAATCATCTGCAAGGCTGTCAACCTCAACTGGGTTTCCATTGAGCCGCCCGACAGGCCTTTCTGGACCAAGGCAAAAATCCGCCTGCAGCATGAACCTGCGGATTGCTACGTTTCGCCGATGAAAAATAACTGTGCCGAAGTGAACTTTGAAAAATTGCAGTTGTCAATCACACCCGGTCAGGGTATTGTATTCTATAATGGTGACACCGTCTATGCAGGTGCCATCATTGATAAAATTTAAGAAGACTCCTGCTTTCGCAGGAATGACAATTACGGGTAAGATATTGGAGTTCAAAGCCAAAGAGCATTATCTGGGGTATTGAGTTTTAGGGCTTTGGACTACAATGTCATGTGAGGCGATACCTTTTGTAGTCCAAACGCAAACAGAAACATACACACTGGTAGACTGCGTTGCGTTTGAACTCCAAATAAGAAGATACCTGCTTTTGCAGGAATGACATACATTGGGAATTTGATATGAATGATAAAAACAAAAGACCGGACACTAAAGAAATTGTCAGACTGCTAAGCCTGACTGATAAACAGGATGTTGAGAACCTGTTCAAACAAGCTTATGAAATCAAAAAGCAGAACGTGGGCACGACTGTTTACTTTCGCGGCATTGTGGAACTGAGCAACATCTGTAAAAAGAATTGCTATTATTGCGGCATCCGCAGAGATAATCAGAATGTGGAACGCTTCTGTCTGACCGAAGAAGAAGTGATCAAATCAGCTCTCTGGGCTTATGAACAGCATTACGGCTCAGTGGTTCTGCAATCCGGAGAACGTGACGATGAGGAATTTGTCTGCTTTATAGAAAATGTCGTGAAAGCTCTGAAGGAAAGGACTGACGGCAGATTGGGCATAACTTTGTCTTTGGGAGAGCAGACTGAAGAAACCTATGCCAGATGGTTTGCCGCCGGAGCGCACAGATACCTGCTGCGGATAGAGACTTCCAGTCCTGAACTCTATGCCAGACTGCATCCTGCCGACCATGACTGGCGGGTGCGCTGGGACTGCATCAGGACACTTAAAAAGCTGGGTTTCCAGACCGGGACAGGTGTTATGATAGGGCTTCCGTATCAGACTCTGGAGGACTTGGCAAGCGATGTGCAGTTCTTTTATGATGAGGACATCGACATGATTGGCATGGGCCCCTTTATCCCGCATCAGGAAACGCCTTTGGCACATGCGCTGCCGGATTATGATGAAGAAAAGCAGTTGGAACTGGGATTGAAAATGATTGCCGTCTGCAGAATTATGCTGAAGGACATCAACATTGCTTCCACAACGGCTTTGCAGGCCCTGAAAGACGACGGCAGGGAACTTGGTCTCAAAGCCGGAGCCAATATCATCATGCCCAACATCACAGAAACCAAATACAGAGGTAATTATCAGCTTTATCAGGGCAAACCCTGCCTGGATGAAAATGCCTCCCTGTGCCGCAACTGCCTGGAGCATAGGGTTGCCGGCATCGGTGAGACCATAGGCTATGACCGGTGGGGCGATTCACCGCACTTTAAGAAATCGCATAGTTAACTCGCTTTTCAAATTACCCATCCTGAGTTTTTTCTTGTAAGCACTAATAGAGCAGGGAAGAACTACCGGCAAGGCGCTGTTTCCCCATCTTTCCAACTTTCCGATCTTTCTGTCCTTAACTGCGCTATGAAATCTGGTCGATATCCTGTCGATATCCAGTTGACTTTAATTCGACTGGATATCGACTGGTTATCAACTAAATATCGAATCTGATTTAGGGGTGGAAAATGGGTCTGCTGGGAGAATTACGGCGAAACCTTATCAGAAAAGGTATCTGCAAAAGCTATCAGCAAAAGGGTTTAAGTCCGTTAGGACGATATTTATTAGCCCAGCACTTCAGTGCTGGGAAGATTGCCCACAGATTGGAGTCCGCTAGGACGACACTATGTAACCCGGTACGTCAGTGCCGGGTAAGTGCATAAAATCTATATGAGTCCGGCAGGACGACACTTTTCATAGACCATGTTAGTGCCGTCCCAAGGGACTGAATTTGTCTCTGATAACGACCCCGGCATTTACATGCCGGGTTACAAAGTAACGTCCTACGGACTTATTATTGGGTGATCCATACCCAGCATTCAAAATGCTGGGCTAATTAATGCCGCCCTGACGGGCTTATTGGTCTTGTCATTATGATACAAATCAGGCAATATCGGTTATTTTTCTTGACAGATAGCCTCTTGGAAAACAGTAATAAGAAATGATGGCATTGGATTTTATGTAACTAGCTCATTAGGAAGATAATGAAAGCATCAGCTTTTGTCCTGTTAATTCTGCTACCTTGTCTGCTGCTGACAGTGACCCGTACAGTCTCTCTGGACGGCACTCAACAATATACAAGCATCCAAACTGCAGTAAATGCCTGCTCCAATGGAGATATAGTTTTAGTTTATCCGGGTAGATATATAGAAAACATCAATCTGAATGGTCGAAATATTACAATATCAAGCCTGTATTCCCAGACTCCTCAGCAGGCTTATATAGATAGCACTGTTATAGATGGCAATTTAGGAGTTAGCATTAAGATAGAATCTGGCGAAAATGCTATAATTAATGGATTTACAATAGTTAACAACGACCAAAATCAAAATCCGGGTTTTATTAGTGGAATAGGTGGTGGAGGTGGTATAAGAGTAAAAAGCAGCACTGCCTTAATAAAAAACTGCATTATCCGTAATTGTATTGCAAACTATGGAGCAGGAATATCGGTAAGTTTAAATGCTAATGCTACTTTGGAAAACAATAAAATATTTCAAAATAGAGCTCTTTGTTTAGGTGGTGGGCTGTTATTTTCTAATG
>JAWOHU010000198.1:0-3669 GCA_046485025.1 Cloacimonadaceae bacterium (SeqCode)
CGAATCTGACTACACCCAGGACGGCAGGGTCTTCAATATCATCAGAGTGATGCTGGACAACGACACAATCAGGGATTATCATTTTGACATTTCCATCCCCTATCGCGCAGCTCTGGAAAAATAATATCGCTGAAGGAACAGGAATGCACATCAATGACGCCAAGGTCTACAAAAGTATTCTCCAGCTTGCCCTTGACTACCTTTCCCAAAGAGCCAACCCAGCTAATGTAATCAAATATTCACGCTATTTTAAAGAAGGTTATGATGCCTGGGGTTGTGGCGAGACTGATGTAAAAGATGTCTCCACCCTCATTGAGCAGAAATATCCAGAACTTACTATTGCACAGGTGATTGAGCTGGGTTCTCTGCTTTTTAAGCATGGTAAATATGAAATGGGCAGCGTAGCTTTAATCCTCATCTCCAGAAGAGTTAAAGACTATGACAAGGCAACCTTCCAAGGTCTGAAAGGCCTCTTTGACCATGGCGTCGGAAATTGGGCTCACAGTGATTATCTCTGCTCCCAAGTGACTCCGCCCTTTATCCTAAAAGGCATCATTGACTATCATGATCTGCAGGACTGGCTGCAATCAGTTTCACGCTGGACACGCAGAGCAGTGCCTGTCACGCTTTTATGCATCCGCAAAACCGAAAAGCCGGAACCTCTGCTTAAGCTTATCGAACCTCTGATGCTTGACCCGGAAAGGGTTGTGCATCAGGGCACAGGCTGGTTTTTACGCGAACTCTGGAAAATCCATCCCGCTCCCGTGGAAGATTTACTCTACAAATACCGTAACACCGCTGCCAGACTCATTATCCAGTATGCCACAGAGAAAATGAGCAAAGAACAGAAAGAACGCTTCAGAAAAGAAAAGAAGAAGTAACCACTGAACACACGGAAAAAACAGAAAACACAGAAAATAACCGGAGTTCAAATTGCCCCGACCTGAATTCAGAAATTAGGAGGAAAAATGTCAGGTTTCAAAATCGGTTTGATGTCTGCTTTGGTGATAATAGCCTTGATTTTCATCCTTATTTCCTGCAATAACAATCCCATGGCAAGCTATCCAAATGTGACAAGAGAAGAAAAAATCCCCGCCGATATTGTCAAACGAACCCCTCAGACTGACCATCATCCTCCAATTATGCATTCCACTGAGTTTAATAACCCGATTCCTTTGTCATTGGTTGTCAATACTGCCGGAGCGGAAGATTCACCCTTTATAACCCCTGACGGAAATACCCTGTATTTCTTTTTCACTCCCGATGTGCGAATTCCGCCCAATCAACAGCTTTTTGATGATGTATCGGGGGTTTGGGTCACCACTAAAACAGGAGATGTTTGGTCTGTTCCACAGAGAGTTTGGCTGCAGAAACCGGGTAAACTTGCTTTGGATGGAGCAGTCTGCGTTCAGAACGATGAAATGTGGTTTTGTTCAGCTAGGGAAGGTTATACAGGTGTAAATATGTTTACCGCTGACAGAATAAATGGTTTATGGAAAAACTGGAAATACGCCGGAGACCGTCTTATGAATGAAATCCAAATCGGTGAAGTGCACATTTATAATAATGACCTGTATTTTCATTCCTGTAGAGTCGGTGGACTGGGTAGCAATGATATCTGGCTTACCACCAGAACCGGTAATTTATGGTCCGACCCGGTCAATCTTCAGTCTGTAAATTCGGCAACTGATGATATTTTGCCATTCGTCAGTTCTGATGGTAACGAGCTTTGGTTCACACGTACCTATCAGGGAAGCCCTGCAGTTTACAGGTCTAAGAAAATGAACAACACTTGGAGCAATCCGGAATTGATTGTTTCGCAATTTGCCGGTGAACCGACTCTCGACAATGCCGGCAACCTTTATTTTGTGCATCATTTCTACGAGTATGGAGTTATGATTGAAGCCGATATTTATGTTGCTCGTGCAAATTCTAACAAATTCAGCAGATAAGAAAAACTGCTTACTAAAATTACATAAATACATTTTATAGGAGAGTATGAAATGAAAACATGGTTGATGCTCACTTTATTGATCTTTAGTACTACGTTAATTGCTCTTATGCCATCAGCCTGGTCTGAATTCCAGAAAGACATTGGCATCCAGGCAGCACAATTCAGAAATTCACCTGAACATCAAAAGTACAGGCAGCAGAAAGAGACCCGCAGTTATGTAGTGGGTGATTCGCAAACCTTCTGGCGCTGGAATCTTTCTGTGATGCCGCCTCTTTGGATACAGACTCCTGCCACGTGCAGGGCCGTCGGAGAGCACAGTTACATCTTTGTGGCGGACAGTGAATGGAATGTGCATATGACTCAGGCAAACGTAGATACAATAATGGTTCGTCTGGAACTCAACACTCCCAATAATCCCGATCAGGGTGCCATTATGATGGATGTAAACCTGTTCGGACCCATTCCTGACGAACTGGATAACGACCCCAAACTGATTGTCTTTTACTCTGCCCTGGGGTCTTTTCAGGGAACTTCTTTTGACGGCTATTTCAGTCCCTACAATCAGGTTACGGAAGCTCAGGCGCAGTTAATGAATCCGCCCGGTCACAGCAATGAATGCGAGATGATTTACATGACCTGCTATCCGCTCAATCCGGTTGCTCCCATCAGACTATCAGTGCTGGCTCACGAACTGCAGCATCTGATACACTGGGGACAGGATCCCAATGAAGAAACATGGCTGAATGAAGGCTGCAGCGAACTTGCCATGGTCGCTTATGGAATTCCGGACCCCATTACAGGCTTTCCTTCCAATCCCGATAACAGTCTCACTGCCTGGAATCAGCAGACCGCTGATTACGTAAAAGTGATGCTGTTTTTTACTTATCTGTATGAGCATTATGACCAGACTGGCTTGATTCAGGATTTGGTGGCAGACCCGCTGAACGGCATGGCATCCCTGATAGCCCAGCTGGCAACGCATTATCCGGAACTCACCCTGGGACAGCTTTTAAGCAACTGGTCTGCTGCCAATGTCATCGATGCTCCGCAACCCTTTGATGGGCTTTATAACTACACCGAATTGGATTTGCCAACCTTTAGCATGACCAATATGAATACCTATCCGACCCAGCCCAACCAGCCTGTCAGCGCTTATGCTTCGGATTACCTGAAATATACTTTACCGGAAGGAACAGCCGAGTTTCATATTGTGTGTAACTACTCACACCATGTTAAAATGCTGATCTTCAATGATATGAACGTTTGCACGGATGTGATTGACAATGGGGTCGGTTCCTTTGACAGCACTGTTCCGCCCGGAACACATCATGCTGTGTTTGTGGTTACAAACATTTCTTCCATGACAGGGGGCTACTATTACTCCATTGCCTCAACCGGAACTGATGATAATTCCGTCATACCGGTTCCGACTGCCATCACAAACTGCCATCCCAATCCCTTTTCCGCCTCGTCCGAAATCTCATTCTCATTGGAAAAACAAGGCTTTACAACTATTAAAATATACAATACCAAGGGGCAATTAGTAAAAAGCATGATTCAGGAATTCAAAAACGCCGGTCTGCATAAAGTTATCTGGTCCGGAGATAATGATTATGGCAAAACCCTCTCGTCAGGAATTTACATTATACGATTAACCTCTAATGGAATAACCAAAACAGAGAAGATATTATACCATAAAAATAGTCAATAATCTA
>JAWOHU010000002.1:0-8812 GCA_046485025.1 Cloacimonadaceae bacterium (SeqCode)
GCGTTGATTTTGAACTCCAAGAACATGATATATCTTTCAACTAAGTGAGAACTTTACCGAAGTCCGAAATTCCCTTGAAGTTATGTGTGCTTTTAAAGTTCGGCAGGGAATTTTGAACTCCAGTATAACAAATTACTATTGCTCTATTCTATCGCCGGAGGCTGCATCTGTTGCGAGCCGAAGAACTGTTCATACATGCGCAGCGAGTCCAGATAAGGGCTCATCACGTTGCTGACATTGGGATTCATCAGTTCAATCATTTCTCTGGAGCGTTTGAAGGTGCGCATTTCCAGTCCCACATCATATATGAAATATGCCAAATCATAGTCACTGGGATAGCGCCGTATGGCTTCAGCAATGATTTCATAGGTGATTTCGACATTGTGGGCATACCAGAGTTTGACCATGAAAATATAGTTTTCCAGGTCATCCTGTTTCTTGGACAAAGCTTCTCTCGTGACCTTTATTGCCTCGTCATAAGCGCCGGTCTGGAGCAGCAGATTGATGCTTCTGATGTCCTTTGAAAATTCGGAAGAGATGAAGACAAAAGCTTCATCCATATACTTTTTGGCTTTGGCAGTATCGCCCTGCTGCAGGAAATGGGAGGAGGCTCTGTCAAAGGCAGCGCCATAATTCATAATCAGCCGGCGCATATTCTCATCTTTATAGACGCGTTTGTCTTTGATGGAGCGATAGGAATAGACGTTGTCCGTGTTGTTCAGCAGCCTGTCAATGTCAAGTTGGTCGGCACCATGGGTGGGCACGACTCTGCTGACCATTCCCTCGTTGCGGGTGTATCTTTCAAAGCCGATATAGGTCTCGCAGGTTACTGCAAAATAGATGGGACGGTGTCCATAGTTGTCTTGTATGAGTTTCAGAACAGCTAAATCGGAGACGCGGAAAATGCCTTCGTTGCGCCACATCGGATGAAAAGGATAGGTCAGAGTGATAGACTGCTCCTCAATCGGAGAGGCAATTTTGATATTAAACCCGTCGCCTTCGCGGGTAGTGTTTTTAAACAGAAAATCGATGATGGGATAGACGTCGCCACTTTCCGGAGGCGGGGTATAAGAAAGCATGTCCAGCAAAGAATCAGGCCAGTCAAACAGAACGCCTTCCTTGTCTCTGAGCTGACGCAGATACCAGGGTGTGTTCAGAAGGCTGAGATTAGCAACAGTAACGTCTTTACGGATGCCTTTGAGGGTTCTGTTCTTGAATTCCATTGCCACTTGCATGGCTTCCAGACTCTGCTGAGAAGGCGCTACATCCTTGGCGGGATATATGTTTTCCTTAACTGCGGGATCATAAACAGCCTGGCAATACCAGAGCGGGAAAGTGTCGTTGTCGCCGTTGGTAAAGATGATGGCATTCTCCTCCAGAGAGTTCAGGAAATTCATTCCATAATCCACTGCCATGTATTCCTTGGAGCGGTCATGCACATTGTATTGCGAGGCAAGATTGATGAGGGGCAAAATTAAAAGCAGTCCTGCCAGGACGTATAAAGGTGTCTTTTTGCGCAGGAAAGGTCGGATAAGACTGATGCAGCCTATACCAATCCAGATTGCCCAAATGTTGAAAGCACTGACAAAGAAGTAATCGCGGTCGCGCACTTCAGTATCTGACAAATTCAACACAAAGACAAAGATGATGGTGGTCATAATAAAGATACTGAGCAGGTAGGCAAAGGCGTGCTTGTTGCGCTTGGCGAGGTCAAAAAATCCCAGCACTCCAAACAAAATTACAATGGTATTGCCAATCACGCTAAAAAACATTTGTGGCAAACGTGTCCAGGCTGATAGTGTTTCCGCATTGAACCACTGCCAGCCGAAATATCTGAGAAAATGAAATCCGTATTGCGTGGCAAGCGTCGCGCGGCGCACCATAAACGAGATTTCTCCATATTGGCGGCGCAGAATGTAATCCATAAAAAGCTGGTAGTTATGGGGATAGCCTTCATTGATAAAGGGTCTGAGAGCTGAACGTACCAGCAGGAAAATGTGTGGACTCAGTCCTATACCCACTAATGCAATACCAAGCAACCAGACTTTTTTGTCCACCAGGTCGCGGAAATTGATGTAAAACAGAACCGCTGCCACCAGCATAAACATCCATTTGTTGAAGTCAGGGAAGCTGATGGATTTGCCGATGGAGTCAGTAATGAAATAAACTGCCAGCAGAATGACGCCATAAATAATCATCTTGAGCCAGAAATGCCCTTCCTTGATGGCTTTGTGAATGAAGGGATAGAGAATGATAAACATCACGGCGGGCACAGTCTGCAGAGCTGTCTGGTGCACGCAGAAGCCCAGGAAGAAGCTGTAAACAATGAGCAACAGAATGTTCTGATGTGAAAAATCCTCTGATTTCTCCACCCAAACCAAAGTCAGCCACAGGGTCAGATTCACAAAGAAAAGCATGCCGGAATTGACTTCCGCTTCTATGGAAGTCATCCAGTGCGTATAGGCAAAAGCTGTGTAGAGAGCTGCCAGAAGTCCGGACAGCACCACCAGCCACTTGTTCTTTTCAAATATGCTGACCAGTTTGACTGTGATGAGATATGTGAACAAAACTCCGAAGGCGGAAAACAGAGCTGAGATGAAAGCAGTAATCACAGCGTGTGTAAACAGGCTGCCGCCAATCGCACAAAGAGCTCTGCCAATCACGATGTAGAAAGGATTTCCGGGAGGATGTGGAATGCCCAAAATGCTGGCACAGGTGGCATATTCTCCTGCATCCCAGAACGACATTGTCTTCGCCAGAGTGAGCATATAAACCACCAGGGCTGACAAAAAGACAAACAAGCCGACCAGGCGATTGGTTTTCAAATCTACTATGGGTAGCGGCTTGTAATCAGTCAGAGGCGCATAGTCTCTTTTCTTCGGCGCAGTATAGCTTTTGGGATTTTTATCTTTGAGTTTCTGAGCTGCTTTATAATCTCTGGGAACGTTCTTGGACATTAATCCTCCTTGTAATCTATGCTAATCTTTCATGCCAGTCTTGGCTGTGCTTTCGATGATCTGTTTCTGCGCCAGGAAAAATAGAATCAAAATCGGCAAAATGCTGAAGGTTGATGCTGCCATTAGTAGAGTGGTTTGGGCTGATGCTTCAGCATTGAAATAACTCAGTCCCACCTGCAGAAGTCTCTTTTCCGGCGAATCCGTCATCACCAGAGGCCACATAAAGCTGTTCCACGAACCAATCAGAGCAAAGACGGAAGCCGTTGCTATTACTGGTTTGGACAGGGGCAGCACTATCCTTCTCAGGATTCCGAAAGTGCTGCAGCCGTCTATGGAAGCGGCATCAAACAGTTCTTTGGGCAATGATTTAAAGTGCTGTCTGAATAAAAATACAGTAAAAACATTCGTCCACCACGGAATTATCAGACCGCGATAGGTGTCCAGCCACTGCAGTTTATCCAGCAGTACATAAGACGAAATGATATAAATGGGCTCCGGCACCATCACCATACTGATAAACAGCAGAAAGAGCATATCGCTGCCCTTAAACTTCATTCTGGCAAAGGCATAGGCAGCAAAGGCTGAGGTCACCAGCACACCCATTAAAGTCAAAAATGAAACATACAGAGTGTTGGCAAAATAGCGCGCAAACGGAACCTTGTTGAAAGCTTTGACAAAGTTTCCCCAATGCAGGCTGATGGGTTTGTAGACGTGCTCGATTTTATTCGATGCTATGCTGACATATTCCTTTATAATCCTGCCGTCTTCATTTAGGTAATGCACCAGACTGGAATCTCCGGATGCTTTTACTACAATGATACGCTGTTCAGGACTGCTTCCAGCAATCATATCATAATTTTCTTTGGGTATGAAAACAGCCTCGCCTTTATTAAATTCCGCCTGAGACATCAGAGCAGTTGAAATCATCCAGACAAAAGGAACCACCATGAAAATTCCGCAGGCAATTAACACAATGTAGATGAAAGCATTTCTAAATGAACTTCTCATTCCATCCTCCTAATAAGTCACGTGCCTTTCAAGGCGTTTCTGGATGAAGGTGAGAGTCATTATAACCACAAACAGAGCCAAAGCAGCCGCACTGGCATAGCCCATCTCGTGCGTGTCAAAACCTTTCGTAAAGATGTAATAGACAATCAGATTGGTCGTTCCCAAAGGACCACCCTTATTGGTCATCAGATAGACCTGCGAGAAGGCCTGGAACGTCACAATCGTTGTCATCATCAGCACGTAGTAGGTGGTTGGCGACACCAGAGGCAGAGTGATTTTGAAAAACTGCTTCAGCTTGCCTGCGCCGTCGATTTCTGCTGCTTCATAATAATCCTTGGCAATGTTCTGAAGTCCGGCCAGATAAATGATTGTGTTATAGCCAAGACCCTTCCAGACAGTCATTATGATGATGGAAAACAGCGCTTGGGAAGGTCCTCCCAGCCAGCGTGGAAGTGTGATTCCGAATCCTGAAAAGAAAATATCAAAGATGCCTCTGGCTTCTGCCAGCCACTTCTGAGGGTTCATTCCCAAGACTTCCAAAAACTTGTTGGCCAGCCCGGTCTGCTCATTAAAGATAATCTTCCAGACTATGGAAACCGCCACCATGGAGGTCACAAACGGTAGAAAATATACAGTGCGGAACAGTCCCCTGAGTGTTTTTATCTGATTCAGCAGCACAGCAAAAATGAGTGAAAAGATCAGACTCGCCGGCACCACAAAAATCACCAGCCAGACTGTATTCATCATTGATTGCCAGAATTCCGGATCGTTAAACAGCTTGATATAATTACTCAAACCTATAAAACCACCCGTGCCGTGCAGCGTCCATTCATAAAAGCTGATGACAAAGGACATCACAATCGGGATAAGCCTGAACGCCACAAGCAAAACCAGGGCCGGCAGGATGTAAATATAGGGTGAGATTTTCCAGCGTGTATTCATATCACACTCCGTTTTTTACACAATCGCATCATTTGAGCGATGCATTCTTTTGCCTGTATTGGTTGGGATCTATATTGAGCTGCTTGCATTTACGGTAGATATTTTCTCTGGGAATTCCGGATACTTGTGAGACTGAAGAGATATTGCCTTCTGTCTTTTCGAATAACGCCATTAGGTATTCGCGGGTAAATTCTTCTTTGGCCTGAGACCATTTCATATCTGTAAATTCCGGCAATTCAATATTGCTCTTGTGCGGGAGCAGGTTTTCGGGCAAATCCTCAGGCTGAATGATGGAGTGCTCTGCCAGAATGATGGCGTGCTCAATGGCATTACGCAATTCGCGGACATTTCCTTTCCACTGATTGTTCAGTAAGATATTTAAAACTGCCGGCGAAATAGTTATGTCCGGTTTGTGATATTTCTCGCCGAATTCATTTACAAATGCGTTGGTCAGCAGCCTGATGTCGTCTTTCCTTTCCCTCAGCGGTGGAATGTTGATATTAATGACATTGAGTCTGTAATAGAGGTCTTCTCTAAACAGACCCTTCTCAACCTGATCTTTGATATCTTTATTGGTAGCAGCAATGATTCTGGCATCGGAATGCAGATCAAAATCACCACCCACCTGACGGTAAACTCCGGTCTCCAGAACTCTTAAGAGCTTAACCTGAAAACTGAGAGAGGTTTCAGTGATTTCATCCAGAAACAAAGTCCCGTCTGTGGCTTCCTGAAAATAGCCCACCTTGTCACGCCAGGCATCTGTAAACGCGCCTTTCTTGTGTCCAAAGAGATGACTTTCCAGCAGCGTCTCTGTAAGACTGCCACAGTTCACAGATACGAATTTCTTCATTTTTCTTTTACTGTTGCGGTGAATCAGCTCTGCAAAAACGCTTTTTCCAACCCCGGTGTCACCTGTAATCAGGACAATCGTATCCAGCTTGGCAATCTTTTGCACTTTCTGCATAATGCCCTGAATGGAATCGCTGCTGCCCACGATGGAACCCACGTCCAGGTCTCTGTGAATCAGTTCATTCAGACGCTGATTTTCTTCCAGCAGCCACTGATTCTGCAGGATTTTTTCGATTTGGATATTGACTAAATCCAGGTTGCGGATAGGCTTGACGATAAACTCACTGGCACCGATTTTCATAGCTGTCACAGCGTTTTCAATGGTTGCCTGACCGCTGATGGCAATGACTGAGGTGAAATGATAATTCTTTTTGATTTCTTCAATCAGGTCCAGCCCGCTCTCGCCAGCCAGCACCAAATCGATGATTGCCACGTGATAGGTATGTTTTATCAGCAGTTCTTTGGCAGCGGACAAGGTCTGTGCCGTCGAAACAGTGTAGATGGGCTGAAGCTGTATCTGCAGCATTTCCAGCGTTTCGGGACTGTCATCAACAATCAGAATCCGGTGCTTGGCTTTGGTAGTCATGCTTCACCTGCTATGGGCAAAAGAATCTTCACTTCATGTGCTTCCGGCAGACTCCAGGTAAACAGATTCGCCTCTTTAGCAGACACTTCAAACATCTGCTCCAGACTGCTTTCCAGACCTGTCAAAAATGACGACAGACCCTGTGTGATTTGCTCGTTTTCTGGCAGCAGGATGGACAGCACAGCAAAGTCGCCACTATTGGCAATACTAAAACGTACAATGTTGTCCCCGTTGGAATTAGAGTTTTCTGCTTTTGCCTGCAGCACCAGAGCATCGATAAAAAGTCCCAGCAGCATTTGATTGGATTTCACACTGATTTTCTGTTCCGGTTGATTTAATTCAAAACGCAGGCTGTGTTTGACTTCCAGAATATTTTTCAGCAGTTTGATTTCATCTTCCAGCCAGGGACCAAGTTCAAACTTTCTGATTTCGCTCTGCATCCTTGTAATGTATTGTCTGGAACAGGCCTGAACCAGGTCATCGATCTGGATTCCGGCATCTGTGATGCTTTCCAGATAGGCGATTTCCGGATACTGTTTTTTGAGCTGCTGAGAATAGCCGATGATGACATTCAGCGGCGTATTGATATTGTGAATCAGACCATCCAGCACTTTGAACATGGACAAAGCTTCCAGGCGGACGTCTGTCTCTTTGTTCAAATCAGGCATGTTGTTTTATATACTCTGCCAAGCCGGTTCTGAAGATGTGCATGGCGTCTTTCAGGTCTTCTTCTTTCAGGACATAGGCAATGCGTAATTCGTTTCTGCCCAGCCCCGGAGTGGCATAGAAACCTTCTGCCGGAGCCGCCATCACAGTTTTGTTATCAATCTGAAAATCCCTCAGCATCCAGATGATAAAATCCTCCGCATCCTCAATCGGAAGCTTGGCTATGATATAAAAAGCGCCCTGAGGCAGGACACAGACGCAGCCATAAATCTTCTGCAGTTCTGCAAACACCAGGTCGCGGCGTTTTTTATATTCTTGCTGAATGTTATCAATGTAGGAATCTTCCAGATACACACAGGCATTGGCTGCCATCTGATCAACAGTGGGCGGACACAACCTGGCCTGAGCAAATTTGAGCACTGCTGCCATCAGTTCCCTGTTGTGGGAAGCGATGCATCCGATGCGTGCTCCGCAAGCGCTGTAACGCTTGGAAACGCTGTCCACCAGAATCGCATTCTCCTCAAAATCAGGCACGTGCATGATGCTGAAATGCTTCATTCCGTCATACACAAACTCGCGGTAAACTTCATCCGCAATCACGAACAAACCGTGCTTTTTGGCTATTTTTGCCACTCTTAAAATCTCTTCTTCAGAATATACTGTCCCCGTCGGATTGCCTGGACTGCAGAGCATAATCGCCTTGGTTTTGGGACCGATGAGAGCTTCAAATTTGGAGCTGTCGGGCAGCGCAAAACCGTTTTCCGCATAGGTTGTAATCGGTTTCAGCCTGATGCTCGCCATGGTCGCAAAGCCGTTGTAGTTAGTGTAAAACGGCTCCGGAACTATGACTTCGTCACCTTCATTGCAAACCACGGAGAGCGCAAAAACTATCGCTTCCGAACCCGCTGTGGTAACGATGATTTCATCTTCCGTCAGAGTGATATTGTGCCTGGCATAATATTTCACGAGACTCTGGCGATAGACGTCCAATCCCTGCGAAGGACCGTATGACAGCACCTTTTCATCGAACTGGTGATAGGCATCCATCATTACTTTGGGAGTCTCGATATCCGGCTGTCCTATATTGAGCTGATAGACTTTGATGCCGTTTTTCTTTGCCTGATTGGCATAGGGCATCAGTTTGCGGATGGGAGACGCCTGAATTTCCAAGGCGCGCTGCGAAAGTTTCATAATCTGCCGTTCCTTTTTCTGCGTAATTTTTTTCTGTTGACCATTTTTTATAGTGAATTAAAAAAGGCAAGTGAAAACTTTGAAAGGAATATCTATGTCAAAATTGATTGTGATATTATTGCTCTGCTCTGCGTCCTTACTGATGGCTGGAACCTATACTGTAAAGAGTTCTGCTCAGCTTTATAAAGCACTGCAAAACCGGGAGAAAGACCTGATAATTAACCTGGAAGCAGGAGAGTATAATCTGGTTCCGTTTGCTGTAACAGATTCCACTTTGGGTAATGCAGAAAATCCTGACAGCATGATTACTGTGACCACCGGACTGCACCTGTTGGGCAAAAACATTCAACTGATCGGCCAAGACCGCCGTAAAACCATTATCAGAACCCATGCCGGTTACGGTATTTTCATAGAACATTGTCCCGAAGTTCTGATTAAAAACCTGACTATTACCGACGGTACCCGTGACCAGGACCCCAATGCCACCAGTGCTGCCATTGTAGTAAAGCATTCTCATACAGAAATCACGGGCTGCATCATTGAAAACAACCAGGGTGACTTCAGCAAAACCATTGCAGGCATTTGTGGTATTGTAGGCAGGGAAGGTTCTGAC
>JAWOHU010000081.1:0-2616 GCA_046485025.1 Cloacimonadaceae bacterium (SeqCode)
CATTACGGGTTTAATCCGTAATGATAGCGTATTGACTCCGTAATGCTAGTATGTAAGAAAGTGAAAAAGTGGAAGAGTGAAAAAGCAGTGTTTTTTGATTTTAATTGACAAAGAATGGCATATCTTTCAATAATGCATAATTGAAAAATACTTAAGAAGGTAATGCCATGAGACGGATTTTAATCCTGACAATTTTGATTGTTATACTTTTAAGCGTGCTGGTGTCATGCAAATTGAAAGCGCCCGGGGAAAAAGTAAAACCCAATATCATCACGACAATTTATCCTTATGAACTATTGACCAGACAACTGGTTGATACCCTTTTCACAGTGGAAACTCTGCTGCCTGACAACGCTTCGCCCCACACCTGGTCACCCGCTCCGCAGGACATTATGAAACTGCAGAAAGCGGATGTCATCATCGCCAACGGTTTGGGTCTGGAAACCAATCTGGAAAAGACTCTTGCCAAGACGGGAAGCAAGCTGATCACCGTCTCTGATTTCATTAAAAAAGACAAGCTGATCTATTTTGATAATGAGTCTGAACACACTCCTGAAGGCGAGGAAGAGCACAAACACGAAGGCGCGAATCCGCATATCTGGACTTCGCCGGAACTGCTGACAGACATTGTCATCGAGCTTTCGGAGGAACTTGCCAGACGCTACCCCATGCATAAAACGGCTCTGGAACAAAATGCCAGACTTATCATTATGGAACTTTTCCAGGTGGAAAGCAAGATCAGGTCGGAACGCAATGAGTTTGAAAACCCTGCGGTCATCACATTGCACGACGCATTCGTCTATTTTCTACAGTATTTTGACATCGAGCACATCGGTTCCGTGCAGCCGGCGGCAGGAAAAGACCCTGCTCCCCAACAGCTAAAAAACCTGGCCGACAAGATAAAGTCAAAAGGCATAAAGGCAATTTTCATTGAGCCGCAGATGAATCCGCGTCCCGCCGAAGTTCTGGCTGCAGAGCTGGGTCTGAAGGTCCTGCAATACGATGATTTGGGCACTGTCTCAGGAGCAGAAACCATTGCTGACTATCTATGTAATAACTGGGATGTTTTCAAAGCCGGACTTTAAAAACCTATGATAGATTTTAAGAACATCAACTACCAGATCAATCACAAATTCATTCTGGAGAATATCAATCTGACTATTGCAGAGAACGAGTTTGTCGCCATCATCGGTCCCAACGGAGCAGGCAAATCCACTCTGATAAAAATACTGCTGAATATCATCTCTGACTATGATGGTAAAGTTCTTATCGAAGGCAAAAGAAACACTGACTGGCTGAGGGACAACCGCATTGGCTACCTGCCCCAGAAAGAGGATTTTGACAGACAATTCCCGGCGTCGGTTCTGGAACTTGTACTGATGGGCTCTGCAGCGACAAAAGGACTGTTCCGGCGTTTCAGCAAAGATGACAAAAAGCAAGCTGAACAGGCTCTGGATGAGACAGGAATTCTGTCTCTCAAGCATCAGCAGATCGGCAGCCTGTCAGGAGGTGAATGGCAAAGACTGCTGCTGGCAAAAGCTTTGCTCACCGGCAGTAAGTATCTGATTCTGGATGAACCGGAGGCCGGAATCGATAAACCCGGCGTCACCAGTTTCTTTGACCTCCTGGCAGTTCTTCATAAACAAGGCAAAACCATCATTACGATATCACACGATTTGCATATGTTAAATAAATACTGCACGTTTTTAGTTTGTCTGAACCGCACTCTGCACTGTCACACAGAGACAGATTTGCTGACTGCTGAACACATTCATAACACCTTTGGCGATGCCGTGAAGCTGATAGAAAAGGATTACTAAGATGCTGGACTACAGCTTTCTGATTAATGCTCTGCTGGGAGCAATTCTGTCAGGCATTTCGCTGGCCATCCTCTCTCCTTTCGTGACCTTGAAAAAGATTGCCTATATGGGTGAAGCGCTCTCCCACATTGCTTTTGCAGGAATTGCCCTGGCACTGCTGCTGAGCCTGAATATGACTTTGACGACAGTGATTTTTGTGCTGGCTGTGGCAGGTCTGATTGGCTTCGTATCACGCTTTTTCCAGACTGAAGAGACCAATGTCATCACAATTTTTCTCTCCATCGCCATGGCGCTGGGTATCGTCCTGATATCTCTTAAAAAAGACTATTCCTTCGACCTTGCCAGTTATCTGTTTGGCAGCGTTCTATTGATAAATCAGGCTGACCTCTGGAGCCTGGGAGTTCTGGCAGTGCTGAATACGGCTTTCATCGTCCTGCTGTATAAAGAATTGTTTTATCTGATCTACAATATGACAGTGGCGGAAGTTTTCGGAATCAGGGTCAAGACAGTCTATTATGCCTTTCTGCTGCTTCTGGCGCTGAATATTGTCATCTCCGTGAAGATCGCTGGTATCATTCTGGTGACGGCACAACTCATCCTGCCGGCGTCCATAGCTTTCAGATTTGTTAAAAGACTGAAACCCGCCATCATCATCAGTGTGATTGTTTCTCTGGTCTCGTCGCTGATCGGATTTTACCTGTCGTGGGTGTTCAATCTGCCCACCGGCGCTGTGATAGTGCTGGTGGAGTTTCTGTTTTATTTGCTCAGTTTACTTTTAACTAATAGCAAAAGGAAT
>JAWOHU010000106.1:0-9253 GCA_046485025.1 Cloacimonadaceae bacterium (SeqCode)
CTGGCAGCAGAGATGAACTTACCTATGTGCTGGTCAATTCTCCACTTGAAATGGATGCCACTGCAGAGCATACCCTGACCTGGAATCCTGCTTCGACAGGCGAGTACAATGTTTATGGCGAAGTGTCTATCGCGGGAGATGAAAATATTGCCAATAATTCAACCTCAATAAAAACTGCCTGTATTTATCCTGAAACGCATTTTATGCCGACCATCGGAGAGGCATCTACAGCACTGACTGCCAACGCTATCCCTTTCAATTTTTACTGGAAAAACAGCGTCTCTGAAACTATTTATCTGGCTTCTGAACTGCAGATGACTGCCGGCTCAATAGTAGGAATCGTCTATGTAAATGACTTCGTTCAGAATTTGGCGGAAAAGCCTGTCAAGCTATGGCTGAAAAATACTGCTGTCACAAATCTTTCTGCCTCCTGGCTCAGCTTTGACGGCTATTCGCTTGTCTTTGACGGAGTGATTGATTTTCCTGCCGGTGTGAATGAAATCTTTATCCCTTTGGACGCGCCTTTTGTCTATAATGGCGGGAATCTGGCAATCCGCTGCAACCGTCCTATGGACATTGAGTATTTTAACAGCGCGAATCACTTTTATTACAATGTTTCGACAGCAAATCCTAACCGCAGCCGTCATCTGTATAGTGACAGCATCACTTATGACCCCACTGCTCCATCTGCAGCAGGAACTTTGAGCAGCAACATTCCCGTGACGGCATTTATTGTGGAAAATGCTTCTCTGCTTGCTTTACCAGCGCCGGAAGTATCTGTTTCTGTCAATGCCGGCAGTGTTGAGCTGTCCTGGAACCAGCATCCGGGCTATTACGGCTATCACATTTATGCTTCAGACAATCCTTACAACTGGTCTGAAACGCCTTCTGCCACTGTCTTTACACCTTCCTATACAGACACGGGAGCTACCCGGAAATTCTACAAAGTGGTTGCTTTCAGCTATGATTACGGGTTCAGGAATCTGGTGGAAACTCTTTCCGGTCAGTCACAGATTGGCATTGGAGTTTTCAGACAGCATCAGAGACCAGAGACAGCCAATAAGGATTGATATTTCCTGCCAGACTTAATCATAGACCGCCCCTTTATCCTGCTTACAACTTTAACAGGGATTGCTCACAGGATGAAGCCCTTTTTCGGCTTTATCTTGCGTAAATCCTGTGTTGCGTCTGTGTTTGATATAAGGGAGCGATGGCAGGGTTAGAAACGATTTGCAGTGCCATGGATTCTTTACAATAAATGATACTACTATATGGCAATCAGATTTCTTGACAGCATAAGAATGTTTGATTAAAAGCAACAAAATCCGCCTGTCCCTTTTTTGTTGACAAAATACTGTTTGTTTAAGCGTTGACTTATTAGAAAATAATACTTTAATAAAACAGTCAGGTTGCCTGCTGAGATTAATAAGGACATTAGACAAAATGAAGTTTGAACACGAACTGAAAGTCATCCGTAAGGGTGTGGAAGAAATCATTCCGGAAGAGGAATTGATTCGCAAGCTGGAAAAATCTGCCAAAATCGGCAAGCCTCTGCGCGTGAAATATGGCATTGACCCCACCGGATTTGATGTGCACATAGGTCACCTGGTGCCCATTCGCAAGATGCCGGAATTTCAGGATTTGGGGCACATCGGTGTCATCATCATCGGCGATTTTACAGCTCAGATTGGCGACCCCACCGGACGTGATGAATCGCGTCCTCCTCTCACTGCCGAAATGATTATAGCCAACAGCGAAAAATATATGGAACAATTGTTTACAGTCCTCGACCCGGCTAAAACTGAAATCAGATGGCAGAGTGAATGGTTTGGACCGATGGGCATGACAGATGTCCTTAAGCTGATGGGAAAGTTTACCCTGGCTCAGTTTATGGCGCATGACACTTTCCGGAATCGTTATGAGCAGGGCTTGCCTCTGGGCATGCACGAAATCATGTATCCCATCCTGCAAAGCTATGATTCAGTAGCCATTGAAGCTGACATCGAACTGGGCGCCACAGAGCAGAAATTCAACATTTTGTGCGGACGTGATATGCAGCGCTGCTTCAATATGGAACAGCAGATTGCAGTGCTGTCGCCGATTCTGATTGGTACTGACGGCGTGCAGAAAATGAGCAAATCATTCGGCAACTATATCGCTGTGTTTGACCCTCCCAATGAGAAATTCGGCAAAGTGATGTCCATCCCGGACAGCCTGATTCTGAACTACTTCAATTATGCCACCAAACTTGACCCGGAAGCGATTGAAGTCATCCAAAAAGAACTGAATAACGGCGCTAATCCGATGATTTACAAAAAGCAACTGGCACGAGAAATCGTGAAACTGTATCATGGGGAAGAGGCGGCTCAGGAAGCGCAAACGGCTTTTGAAAAGTTCTTTAGTAAAAGAGAAATACCAGATGAAGTCCCTATTTTCAGTACTAAAGAAAACAGCAGTAAAATGATAAAAGTTTTAGTAGATAGTAAAATGTGTGCATCAAGTGGAGAAGCTAGACGTATGATTCAGCAAAATGCAGTTACTCTTAATGGAGAAAAGTGGGTTGATTTTGATAAAGAACTTATACTTGAAGATGGCATGATCATAAAAGTTGGCAAACGTAAGTTGCTCAAGATTGTTAAAACACAATCTCCTATTTAATACTTCAAGGATTATATAAAGTGACGCAGCAAGTCTTCAGCTTCCTTTTCAACGCAGCCGTTATAGCAGCAATATTCTATTCAATAATTATTCACGAAATGAGTCATGGCATCGCAGCGTTCTGGCTGGGTGACGACACTGCCAAACGCATGGGCAGGATTTCTCTGAACCCGATGAGGCACATCGACTGGTTTGGAACTGTAATTATGCCTCTGATTCTTTACTTCACAGCAGGTTTTGTTTTCGGTTATGCCAAGCCGGTCCCCATCAATCCCTACAACTTCAAAAACTTTAAAAGAGACACCGGTATTTCAGCAGCGGCAGGACCGCTATCCAATATCCTGATTGCCATTCTCTTTGCTATATTGTATCACATCAGTGGCAGCAACTCGATTTTGTACTACTTAAGCATTCCCATCATCCAGATAAACCTGTTTCTGGCACTGCTGAACCTGATTCCAATTCCACCTCTGGACGGCAGCAAGGTGCTGGGCATTTTCCTCTCCGACGAAGCTTATTTCAGATACACGGCGCAGGAAAGGTATGGCATGATTTTTCTGTTCGGACTGATTCTGATTTCCAATATGTTCCATCTGAACATCTTCGGCAGATTCATTTTTCCCATCATCACCTTTGCGATGAAGCTGCTTGGCATCTCTTGACTAATAACATAAAAAATAAATAAACTCTGGAGAAATCATGGATTTGAAACAACTCAAAAAACTCGTCACCGACAATGACGTGAAAGCTGTGGATCTGCGCTACTGCGGTCTGAACGGCAAATGGTATCACATAACATTTCCGGTGCGCAGATTGGAAAAAGCTCTCAAACGCGGCGTTCCTTTTGACGGCAGCAGCATTCCCGGAATGCGGGCTGTAGAATCAGGCGATATGGTTCTGATGCCTGATATCAACACTGCTAACATTGATCCTTATTTTGAATCGCCCACCCTATGTCTGCTCTGTTCTATCTGTGATGCGGAAACCCGGATCGGTGTCAAAAAAGATCCGCGCAGCGTGGCCCAAAGAGCTCAGGACTATCTGGTCAAAACCAAAATTGCTGATACCTCGTTATGGGTTCCGGAACTGGAATTTCATCTGCTGGACAGCGCTGAGTATATGTTTGATGAATTCAGTGCCGGATACAATTTTTCTTCCAGTGAAAGCAAAGCTGCTTTGCCTGACGAGTTTGATGACGGAGACGCTGTTTCGCAGCAGGACACAAAAGGTTATCATATGAATGTGCCGTTTGACCGCTTTTTTGAAGTGCGTCAGGAAATGGTGGAAACGATGGAATCAATGGGCATCAACATCCGTTACCATCATCATGAAGTGGGTCTTTCTTCCCAGCAGGAAATTGAAACTGAACTTTTGGGGTTCCCCAAAATCTGTGATGATACGATGATGATGAAAGACATCGTGCGCAGAACAGCTCTGATGAATGGTCTGACTGCTACTTTCATGCCCAAACCCATTTACAATCAAGCCGGCAACGGTATGCACTTTCACATTATGCTGACCAAAAAAGGCAAAAATGTATTCTATAAAAAAGGCGGCTATGCCGACCTCTCAAAAGAAGCACTCTATTTCATCGGCGGTATTTTAAAGCATGGGAAAAGCATTGTTGCGCTCACCAATCCCAGCACCAATTCCTTCAAGAGATTGCTGCCTGGTTTTGAAGCGCCGGTCAAACTTTTCTTTGGTCTGGCCAATAGAAGCGCAGCCATCCGAATTCCCAAATACGTGACTGACCAGGAAAACAAGAGATTTGAATTCAGGACAGGCGACGGAACTTGTAATCCCTATCTGGCGATGAGTGCTCTGCTGATGGCAGGTCTGGATGGGATAAAACACAAAATCGATCCCACCAAGCACAACTTCGGTCCTTATGACGATAATGTTTTTGCCTGGTCTGAAGAGAAAAAAGCCACACTGGAATCCATTCCCGCCAATCTTAAAGAAGCGCTGCAGGCTTTGCAGGAAGACCATAAATACCTGACTGAAGGCGGTGTCTTCAATAAAGAATTGATTGAAAGTTTCATTGAACTCAAGCTGAAAGAGCATGACGCTGTCAACAACCGTCCCCATCCATATGAAATGGTTCTTTATTACAACCAATAAAAGATATCAGTAAACCCGGTTAGCAGCCGGGTTTCCTTTTTCTTGACATATAATAGAAACTTGAGCTAATATTTATAAATCGGATTGTCGAAGCAGGTAATATGGATACAACACAAAGAATGATCAAACAAGGCAACTGGCTGTTTCGCTACAGAAGCTGGCTGCCACTGATTTTAATCGTTTTTGCCATATTCAGTATGATAATCAATCCTTATCGTCAGGCCTTCACAAATATCTGGTATCTGCTTTTCTGCATAGCGGTTGCTGCAGCAGGACAGATTATCAGAATAATTTCTGTCGGATATGCAGCCGACGGAACTTCCGGACGCAATACCAAAAGACAAGTGGCGGATGAAATCAATCAAACCGGCATCTATTCCATCCTGCGCAATCCTCTCTACCTGGGCAATTTGCTGATGTGGCTCGGGGCAGCCCTCTACACACGTATCTGGTGGCTGGTTTTAGCGTTTTTTATAATCTTTTGGCTCTACTATGAAAGAATCATTTTGGCAGAGGAAGACTATCTGCTAGACAAGTTTGGAGCAGGGTATATAGCTTACACAGAAAAAGTCAATTGTATGGTGCCGTCCTTAAATAACTATCAACCCAACAGATACACGTTTAGGATAAAAAAAGCTCTGAGACAGGAATACTCCGGCATCTATGCACTTTTCCTGGTTTTTACGGCACTGGAACTGCTCAGGAATTTTCTGATGCTGCACAAAATATATTTATCGGCAATGTGGATAGCCGCAGGATGTGTTTTAACACTTTCCTACCTTACCATGAGACTGCTCAAAAAACGCACTCATTATCTGGATAAGGAACTGGAGTGCAAGAAATTGAATTATGAGGAATAATAATTGCATTATTGTTTGTACACTATACTTCTAACTGAGAGGAAAAATATGAAAAAGACTGCCATCTTAATCATGGCTATAGCAGTTTTACAGCTTATCTGCATGTCCTTGTGGGCGGTAGAACAGGTTGCTGCCAAGCCTTTTGTAATCAGCACCAAAAGTGCTCAGAGCATGGAAATTCAGTTCAAGGTTCCTGAATTTGAAATTGAAAAAGAACTGGAATCCGGGAAAGTCTGGGACCGCATCAAAATTAAGGATGCCGGTTATCTGGATGAAATCGGATTACCCGAATTGCCGATACTTTCTACTTCCATAGCAGTGCCGAATACCGGACACATTGAAATTGAGATTATCAGCACCAGAACCAGAATGCTCAATCACGTGATTCCCTATCCCTCTCAGGATGGCAACATAGATGGCACTCCCAAAGCTTTCAGAGTCAATGAAGCTTATTACAGAAGCAATGAAATCTATCCTCAGGAAACTATTTCGTACAGCGATCCGCAAATTCTGCGTGATTTCAGAATCATAACCGTGCAGGTTCAGCCATTTGCCTATAATCCTTTGACCAGTGAATTGGAAGTCAGAGAAGAAGTTGACATCCGTCTGCGTTTTACAGATGCACTTGGAATCAATGAACTGCAGGGACCTCAGGTCATTTCACCCAGTTTTGCCAAAATCTATGAATCGATGATTCTCAATTTTGATGATTATCGCGGGCTGATGGCAAATACTCCGCCCCGCTATCTGATGATTTATGGCGCTTACACAGACCCCACTTTTCAGACCAAGATAAATGATTTTGCCTTCTGGAAAAAACAGAAAGGCGCTGATGTTCGTCTGGTCAGCACTACCGTAACTGGCAATACAACAACAGATATAAAAGCCTACATTCAAGGCATCTATAACGATATTAACGCCAGACCGGATTATATAGTTCTCATTGGTGACACGACAGGCTCTTTCCCTGTTCCAACCTGGCCTGAGTCATTTTCATCCTACAGTGGAAAAGGTGACTACCCTTATCAGCACTTGGCAGGTGACGACTATCTGGGTGACGTTTTTTTAGGCAGAATTTCTGCCGAAAACACATCTCAGCTTGATGTCCTGTTTGCCAAAATTTATGCCTATGAAAAGACCATCAATGTCAATACAGCTCAGTGGCTGGACAGGATGCTTCTGGTAGGAGATACTTCTCCTTCGGGACAGTCCACTGTTTACACAAACAAATATATTAAAGATCTGGGTTTGCACTATAATCCGGATTATACATTTACTGAAATCTATGCTGGAGACCCTTCTCCGGCGGCCATGAACACTGCTATTAACCAGGGCGTGGGCTTTTTCAACTATCGTGGTTACATAGGTATGAGCGGATGGAGTCCCGGAAGTTCTTTAGTGAATGGATCCAAGCTGCCTCACGCTATGATTCTGACCTGCTCCACGGGTAACTTTGCCGGCGGCACTGCCACCAGCGAAGCCTTTATGAGATTGGGCACAGCCTCAGTTCCCGCTGGTGCAATTACCGCCACGGGTATGTACACATCAGGAACTCATACTATGTATAACAATGCTCTTGACAAAGGTGTCTTCAACGGCATCTTCACTCACGGTATGAGGACGATGGGAGAAGCAATTCTCAATGGGAAACTGGTTCTACACGAAATCTACAATCAGACCCGCCCCAACCAGGTGAAGTATTTTGCACATTGGATGAACCTTATGGGCGACCCCACTGTGGAAGTTTATTGCAAGATTCCCGATACCTTCATATCAAATGTTCCACTCACTATGCCGGCTGGAACTTCCTATATGGATATGATTATAACAGATCAGAATTCAACTCCAGTGGAGGGAGCCTGTGTCACTATCAGCCAGGGCAATATCATTATGGCGCGTGGCTATACTGATGAAACAGGCAGAGTGTATCTTTTCCTGAATACTGTTCTGAGCGCAGGTGGTGCTGAAGTAACTGTTTCCAAACATGAATTCAAACCTCTGCAGAGTATTATCACGGTTGACGGCAACGGTTCTCTGGTTGGTGCTTCACCTTTGATTGATGATGACAATGTGGGAAGCTCAATTGGCAACGGAAACTTTGCTGCCAATAGTGGTGAAACCCTGGAAGTTCTGTTTGCTGTGCGCAATACTACTATTGCAGCTATTAATAACGTCACAGGTTTTGCTACCTGCAGCAGTCCTTATGTTAATATAATAAATGATACAATGAACTTTGCCACTATCGATGCCGGAGTTTCCAACTACTCGCTGACTCCTGTTCTGATGGAAATTGATCCCACCTGTCCTCATAATACAACTATCCGGTTTGATCTATTTTTGACTGATGCCAATGATTCCACCTACGTTGTTCCGACCTATCTTTATGTCTCGGACGCTTTTATGAACTTCATTTCATACCAGGTGATGGACGGTGGAAATTCTGTTTTGGATCCCAATGAGACTGCCAATTTCACTATCACTGTCAAGAACAACGGCACTGTACCGGTAATTGATTTATACGGTCAGTTGATTACTATGAATGACCTGGTCAATGTAGTTGATAACATAGGCTATTTCGGCAATATCCAGGTCGGAACTCAGGTTGCATCGGTAGCTGATATGTTCCAGCTTGCTGGCAGACCTCAAATGCTGCCTGGAATGCTGATTCCCATGCGTTTGAGACTTTACAATGACGACGGTTTTCTGCAGTGGGTGGATTTCACTCTAACGGTAGGCAACGTAACATCTACAGATCCGCTGGGTCCTGATGCTTATGGCTATGTTATATATGATGAAACTGACACCAGTTATGAAGATTGTCCCACCTACAACTGGATTGGCATTGCTCCTGCCGAAGGCGGCAGCGGAACTCAGCTTTCAATTACTGATACCGGTTCTCCTTCTGACGAAGGAGACGCTGTGGGCGCAGCTTCTATTGCTTTAGTTGATTTGCCTTTCCCCTTCACATTTTATGGTGAAACCTATAATCAGATATCAGTTTGCTCCAATGGCTTTATAGTTATGGGCGTCACGGAAAACGGCAACTACCGTAATTTCCGTCTACCCGGTTCTGCACCTGGCGGCGGTGGCGCTCCAAGTCCTTTGATAGCTCCCTTCTGGGATGACTTGATTACCACAGGCGGTGGTGTCTTCAAGTGGTATGATTCCACTAACCACCTCTTTGTAATTGAATGGTATCAATGCAAAAACGGCAAGGTTCAGACTGCCGAAGAAACCTTCCAAATAATTCTCTATGACCCTGCTTACTATCCAACCAGTATGGGAGACGGTCCCATCAAGATTCAATACAAGGTTTTCAATAATGTCGATACTGGCAGCACAGCAAATGAATACAGCGGTAACTATTGTACCATCGGTATCCAGAATTATGACCAGACGATTGGTCTGGAATATTCTTTCAATAACACCTATCCGACTGCTGCAGCTCCTCTTAGTCATCAAAAGGCTCTCTACATAACCAATGCGCCTGTCTATCATTACACTCCGCATTTGTTCTATGACAGCGCCTATGTGCTTGATAACAACAATAACACTCCTTTTCTTGAACTTTGAGCGGTTCAGAATTGTGAGACTTCCCTCTTGTTTCCGTAATT
>JAWOHU010000159.1:0-11079 GCA_046485025.1 Cloacimonadaceae bacterium (SeqCode)
TGATAGACATACAAAGATATCAGACCAAAGTAAAATTTGATGCACAGATTGGGAAAACAGTGGAAGTCCTGGTTGAGGGAAAAAGCAAACAGGGCGGTGGTCAACTTTCAGGAAAAACCAGGGATTTTAAAATCTGCGTGTTTGAAGGTGATGAAAGCAAGATAGGAAAACTGGTAAAAGTAAAAGTAACAAAGGCCACAGCAGGGACGCTGATAGGCATTAAGGTCTAATCAGATGAGAACAGACAACGTTTGCATTAAGACATGTTATGTAAACCTTTATGTTTGTGTCTATCTGATTGAACCATTGGATCTTGCCTCATCCTCTCCCTGCCACATAAATTTATAAAGAAAAGGATATCAGTATGATCAGTATGACTGGTTACGGCAAAGCTTCTTTGATAAAAGATGAATATGAAATTGAAATTGAGATCAAATCAGTGAATGCCAAATTTCTGGATTTGAAGTGTTACATACCCCGTGATGTGAATTATCTGGAACTCCCTCTTCGCACTACAATTAATCAGTATTTTAAGAGAGGGACCATTGAGATGAAGTTGCGCTTTGTCGATAGATCCAAGCCACAAGTGTCAGTCAATAAAGATAAACTTAAAGTCCTGAGTCAGGCCATGCAGACTATTGTAAAGACTCTGAAAGCTGAAAAGATGCCGATTGAATACATCCTGCGCGAATATGACATCATCGAGTTTAAAAGTCATCTGTTTGAGTTGGTTGAATTCAACAAAGATGTAGTATCAGTGCTTAAAAAGGCTATACAAAATCAACAGAAAATGGCTAAAAAGGAAGGCTTCAGCATCAGAAAACACATCCTGACTTCAGTGGAAAAGATTTCCACCGCGTTGAAAAACATAGAGAAATTCATTCCTGCCTTCCGCAAAGAGCTGTTTGAGAATATGAAAACCAGAATTGAAGAAGTTATGCCGCAATCCACCAAAACCAATCTGGAGCAGCGTCTGATGCAGGAACTGGCAATTTACCTCGACCGCTACGACGTTCAGGAAGAGCTAAACCGCCTGAGAGAACATATCGACACCCTTCAGAAACATATCAAAGAGAGAGAAGATTCTGACATGGGAAAAACTGTTAATTTCATCTTCCAGGAAATGCAGAGAGAAGCCAATACGCTTGGCTCCAAGTACTCCAATCATCATTCTTTCGGGGATATTTTAATCATCAAAGAAGAAATTGAAAAATGCCGGGAGATTGTTCAGAATGTCATGTGAACCATTGCTGGAATGGCACTCTTTCCCCTTTGCAGAAAGGCCTTTGACCTCTTTCCTGCTAATTTTGTTTCTGCTTTTGCTCTCTTTCGTCCTATGGCAGGTGGCAGTTGTGCATTGGGGCTATCCCCTTTTCTATATAGGAGGCATGCTTCTGACCATTGGCAGCCTTCTCCCCTACTTCATTTCGACCAGATACAGACTCTATGACGATAAAATCGTTATGCAGTATCTGTTTCTCAAAGTGGAAAGGAAACTTTCCGACTTTGGCTGTTTTTATGCTGACAAGCGCGGTATTATGCTGAGCACCTTCAAGACCCCCCGCCGGCTGGATGTCTTCAGAGGTCATTCCTTGCGCTTTTCTGCTCACCAGAAAGAAAAAGAAGAACTCATTACAATACTGAAAGAAAAAATCGGGAAGATGTACTAATGAAAAGAAAAAATATTAACACAGCCTCCCTTGAAGACAATATCAGGAAGCACTTTGAATCACACCCGGGCGTATTATATACTGTCCGTGATGTTCTTGATGCTCTGTTTCTCACTCATAAAGCCTATCCGCAGGTCAAAGATACCATTTTCCAGCTTGCCGACAGAGGCTTTCTGAAAAAGGAAAGAAAAAAATACACTCTTAACACAACACAGTCTTCAGAGAAAAAGGAACAAAAACCATCTCCCAATCTGATAGAAGGGACATTTGATGCCACTCCTCTGGCGCGCAATTTCTCTTATGCTTTTGTCCGCACCGAGCAGGGCGACTTTTTTGTTTCTTCTGAGGACACACTTAATGCTTTTCACGGAGATACTGTAGCAATTGAACCTTTCTTCCGCAACGGAAAAAGCGATTACTGCTATGTCAGGAAAGTTGTTAAACGTGCTTCCGAAACCCTTGCCGGAGATATCCAGCAGAGCAGAGACAGATACTATTTTATCTGCAGCAATCCCAAAATCCACCAGTGGTTTGATGTCAGCGATTTAGGTAATGCCGTTCCCAATCAAAAGGTCATGCTCCAGGTTACCAACTGGGGCAACAGAACTATGAGCAAACCTCCTGTCGGAAAGGTTATCGAGGTTTTGGGTGAATCCGGAAATCCGGAAACTGAACTGCTGGCAGTCATCCGTCAGAACAATCTGCCTTTGGAATTTCCTGACTATCTGAGCGACGAAATAGAAGTTCTGCCCGAAGAGATTGACCCTGAAGAAATCAGAGGACGCAAGGATTATCGCAATCTGATCACTTTTACCATAGATCCTTCCTCCGCTAAGGATTATGACGATGCCATTTCACTGGAAAATACAGATTCCGGCTGGCGTTTGTTTGTGCATATTGCTGATGTGGCGCATTACATAAAGCTTGACAGCAAGCTGTTTGGCGAATGCTTGAACCGCGGCAACAGCTATTATTTTCCCCGCAAAGTCATTCCCATGCTGCCTGAAAAACTGTCCAACCGTGTCTGCAGTCTGCGCCAGAACGAGGATAAGCTGACTATGACAGTGGTCACTGAATTTGATAAAAAGGGCAATGTAAAACGTCAGTCTCTGTATGAAAGTGTGATAAATTCCAATTCCAGGCTCGCTTACGAGCAGGTGGACGATTTGTTTGACGGCAAAACTGTCGAGATACCTGAAGAAGTTATCAAAGCTATTTTTTCTGCCAGAGAATTGTCAAGATTGCTGACTGCAAGCCGCCTGAAAGCTGGCTATCTGTTCTTTGATTTGCCTGAAACAGAATATCTTTATGACGAAGAAGGCTTTGTGCATCAGATGAAACAATCAGTTGAGACGGAATCACATAAGCTTATAGAAAACTTTATGTTGGTTGCCAATCAGTATGTGGCAGAAATACTTACGCAGCAAGCACCAGTTACCATGTATCGTGTGCACGAGCTGCCGGACATGGAAAAACTAGAACGGCTCAGCATTCTGCTGGGCTATTACGGTCTCAGCATCAGCTTCAAAGAAAGTATGAACCGCAGTCTGCAAGAACTTTTATTGTCTTTTCCAGATGAATCTTTTCACAAAGTCTTTGATCGCTTGATATTACGCAGCCTGAAAAAAGCCAAATACACCGTTGAGCATCTGCCCCACTTTGGTCTTGCCATCGAAACCTACACCCACTTCACCTCACCCATCAGGCGTCTGTGCGACCTGGTTGTGCACCATCTCTGCAAGACTTACATTATCCATTCTGCTCAAAACAAGTTCACTAAAAAGCAGGTAATTCAATACTCCACCATCGCTTCCGAAAAGGAACTGGTGGCTGATGAAGCTGAGCGCGATATCGAGCGCGTGATGAACAGAATCTATATGAAAGAGCACATTGGCGATATTTATGAGGGTATCATCGTCGGCACGAATTCCTCTTCAATCTTTATCCAGCTTGAAAAAATACCCATATCCGGCATCCTGAAAATCTCTCAGTTACCCAAGGGAAAGTGGAATTACAATGATGAGGGCAAACGTTTTCTGAATGAAAGGACCGGTGATTACTACCAGCTGATGGATACTGTCCAGGTGCAGGTCATTCAAGTCAGTGACGATGTCTATTTTGAACTCGTAGACGACAGGAATACTCATCATCATCACACATCCGGCTTGACACCAAAACCCACCTCTCAAAAAAGGAAATCAGATTACAGGAAACAGGGCAAAAAGTCCTATGGCAGAAAGAGGAGATGAAATGAAAAAACCTATCGGCATCTTTGATTCGGGAGTGGGCGGACTCACCGTCTATAAAGCAATCAGGACCCATTTCCCTGAAGAGGATTTGATATATTTTGGCGACACTGCCAGGGTGCCTTATGGCCCCAAATCGCCCAATACCATCATCGAGTATTCTCTTCAGAATGCCCGTTTTCTCCTTCAGCACCAGATCAAAATTCTGATAGTTGCCTGTAACACATCGTCTTCAGTCGCTCTGCCCCAGCTCAAGAAGATTACCAAAATCCCCATTCTGGATGTGATTGAACCCGGTGCCAGACAGGCTGTTCTCAATACTAGAAATGGCAGAATCGGTGTCATTGGAACGGAAGGCACAGTCCGTAGCGATGCCTATAAAAAGGCAATTCAGAGCCACAAACCTGATGCCAAAGTCTTTTCCAAAGCCTGTCCTCTCTTTGTTCCCCTGGCTGAAGAAGGCTGGCATGACAACAAAGTGGCACATGACATTGCCTTTGAATATCTTAAAGAAATGCAGGATAATGACATAGACACTCTGGTTTTGGGCTGCACTCATTATCCGCTGCTCCGAGATGTGATACAGCATGTGATGGGCAGCAAAGTCGCTCTGGTGGACAGTGCAGAAGCTATTGCCTCTTATCTGAGCAGCATGCTTCCCGCTGAGCAGGATGGCATTTCCGGCAAAGATGAATTCTATGTCAGCGATAATGAAAATAAGTTCTCTGAACTGGCGGGACGCATTCTTGGCAATAAAACCTCATATCTGAAACGTGTCCGCCTTTACGAAAGCTGGTTTTTAGAAGATTGAACTATATAAAGTGTAGCTTTATATATTATTACCTAACATATTAGAATTAAACATTATAGCAAGATCTATATTAATTCTTATTGAGTTCTTGTATAACTCATGTCTGCTCTGCGCCTTTATCCTGCAGACAGATGGCACAGGCAATACTCGCAAGATAAAGCCCCTTTTCGGCTTCATCTTGCGTTAAAACCCTTTTCGAAGAGTGTTTGGCATGAAGGCAGGATGACACTGACAGAGAATGAAAATTAAATTATTAAATATAAAAAAAAGAACTGGAGAAGTCCTATGGAACCTTTAATTATTACTGCCGCTATCACTGGCGCGGAGACTCTGAGAAAGGACCAGCCCAACCTTCCCACGACACCAATTCAGCAGGCAGAAGCTGCCAGAGAGTGCTTTAATGCGGGTGCCAGAGTCGTGCATCTGCATGTCAGAGACGAAGAAGAAAAGCCCACACAGAGCCTGGAGCGCTTTCGTGAAGCCATTGAACGCATCCGCAATGCAGTTCCTGAGATGATCATTCAAATCAGTACAGGCGGCGCTGTGGGTGAGGATTTTGACAAGCGCATCGCTCCGCTTAAACTCAAACCCGATATGGGTACTCTGAATGCCGGCACTCTGAATTTCGGAGATGACATTTTTATCAATCATCCCAAAGATATTGTCAGATTGGCAGATGCTTTCAGAGAATTTGGCGTGGCTCCTGAAATCGAAGTCTATGAATCAGGCATGATTGATGTGGTAACCAAGCTTGTTGACAAAGGTCACATCACACATACTCCTTTGCATGTGCAGTTTGTGTTGGGTGTTCCGGGCGGGATGAATGGCTCTCCTGACAATGTTTTGTATATGAAAGAGCATCTTGCCAGGATGATTCCGACCACCACCTGGGCTGTGGCAGGCATCGGCAGATGGCACATTCCCTCTTCGCTTACAGCTATGGTCAATGACGGACACATCAGAGTCGGATTTGAAGACAACATTTATTATCATAAAAACGTGGTCGCCACTTCCAATGCGCAGCTCGTGGCACGTATGTCCCGCATCGCAGGTGAAATCGGCAGACCTATAGCCACGCCGGAACAGGCGCGCCAAATCCTTGGTCTTTCTTAAGCAGAGCGGAGATTGAGATGAAATTATCAGAAAATGCTCTCGTAGTTCTGCAGAAAAGATACTTCAAAAAAGACGACAAAGGCAAAACCATAGAAGATTGGAAAGTCATGCTGACCCGCATAGCCAAAAACATCAGCGCCGGCGATAAAGAAAAGTTCAAGCGCTATTACAACCTTCTGGACAGCGGAAAATTCCTGCCCAACTCCCCCACTCTAATGAATGCCGGCAACGACCTGCAGCAGCTTTCCGCCTGTTTTGTGTTGCCCATTGAAGACAGTATGGAAAGTATTTTCGAGACCATCAAGAACGCTGCTCTCATTCATAAAAGCGGTGGTGGAACCGGTTTCAGTTTCAGCCGTCTGCGTGAATCCAATGCCAGAGTGAGATCCACCAATGGTGTTTCCAGCGGTCCGATTTCCTTCCTGAAAGTTTACAACGCCGCCACCGATGCTGTCAAACAAGGCGGCACCAGGCGCGGCGCTAATATGGCGATTCTGAATGTGACACATCCTCAGGTTCTGGATTTCATTACCTGCAAAGAAGACACGACTCAACTGACCAATTTCAACCTGAGTGTCGGACTGACCGAAGATTTTATGAATGCTGTCTATCAGGATGATGAATACGAACTCATCTCTCCATATTCGAAAAAAGTAGTGGAGAAACGCAAGGCACGTGATGTGTTTGACCTGATGGTTGAGATGGCATACAAGAATGGCGAGCCGGGAATTATTTTTCTGGATAGAATCAATAAATTCAATCCCACACCTGAACTCGGCAACATCGAATCCACCAACCCCTGCGGTGAACAGCCACTTCTCCCCTATGAAGCCTGCAACCTGGGTTCCATCAACCTGGCGGAGTTTGTCACATCCGGAAAGATTGACTGGAAAGCATTGCAGTCAACAGTTTATGACAGTGTGGATTTTCTGGATGACGTGATAAATGCCTCCCGCTTTCCCCTGCCTCAGATTGAGCTGATGGCCAAAGGTAACCGTAAAATTGGTCTGGGAGTCATGGGCTGGGCGGATTTGCTCTTTCAGATGAATATTCCCTACGCCAGTGAAGAAGCTATAAACCTGGCTGAGGAGCTGATGGAATTCATTGATTTTCACGCTAAAACACGCTCTGTTGCTCTGGCTGCACAACAAGGAAGCTTTCCCAATTACTCCAAGAGCATTTATAAAAAAGGCAAAATGCTGCGTGAAAACAATAAAATCAATTGGTCTGCTCTGATTAAAGAGATTAAGTCCAAAGGCATCCGCAATGCCACTGTCACAACCATTGCTCCCACCGGAACAATTTCTATGATAGTGGATACTTCCAGCGGCATCGAACCTCAATTCTCGCTGGTTTTCACCAAAAATGTGATGGATGGCGAGAGTCTGTTGTATGTGAATAAATATTTGGAAAAAGCACTTAAAACAGCCGGTATTTATGATAATGATCTGCTGCAAAGAATCGCGCAGGAAGGCAGCATTCAGCACATCAAGGAAATCCCTGCCAAGATCCGTAAGGTTTTTCAGACTTCGCATGACATCTCACCACAGTGGCACATAATGATGCAGGCTGCTTTTCAGAAATATACAGACAATGCTGTCAGCAAAACTATCAACTTCAGCAAAGACGCCACCAAAGATGACATCCGCATGGCCTTTGAACATGCTTACAAACTCGGCTGCAAGGGTGTTACGGTCTATCGTGACGGCAGCCGTGACAACCAGGTTCTGCAGACTAAAAGCACTCCCCAAGAAAAGACTGGATCTGACCGTAAAGTCGCTCCCAGAAACAGACCTGAAATCACACAGGGCATCACTCAAAAAGTGGAAACCGGCTGCGGACATATGTATGTAACCATCAATTCAGACGAACAAGGCGCTTGTGAGATTTTTGTCCAAATGGGAAAAGTCGGCGGTTGTGCTTCCGCGCAGTTGGAAGCTATAGCACGTTTGGCTTCACTGGCTCTGCGCTCAAACATAAAATTGGAAAACCTGGTCAGACAGCTGAAAGGCATCCGCTGTCAGTCTCCAATGTGGAACAAAGGGAAAATGATTTACTCGTGCGGAGACGCTGTGGGACAGGTTTTAGAACAGTATATGGCCTTAAACCTCAACGGTAAGCAGATGATATCTGATATCACTGTCAGAGCCACAGAGACAGAGGAATACGGCGCTCAGAGAATGATTGCCAATTGCCCAGATTGCGGAAGTTCCATAGAACATCTGGAAGGCTGTCTGAAATGCCCTTCCTGCGGCTGGTCCAAATGTTAGTATTTGACAAAAAGAGCCATAAGCATTTTTAGGAAAGCAGAAAAACAGAATTTGGAGAGATAATGCGTTGTTCACATTGTAATGAAAAACTTGCCAATCATGACCTTTGGTGTATAAAATGCGGCAAACAGACAGAATTAATATCAAAAGATCTATCCGCAATTAAGAATCTGAATGCGTCGTGGAAGAATTACAAACCAATGAAAGGCAGGAATTTTCCGGTCGGCATCTGGGCTTCCCTGACAGGGATGTTGCCTATGCTTATCTTAGTATGGCTGCTTAATCATACCCTGCCGTCGATGGGCTTGTGGCCTTTTCTGGCTTTGCATACTGTGATCTGGACAATATTTCTGCCGGTTATGTTCGTCCCCTTCAGAGCAGTATGTAAGTCTGATAGTTATAAAATAGATGTCAGAGATTACTTCAGTTCATTCAAAAGCTATTTCCGATACCTGATGTTTTCATTAATCTCAGTTTTATTCTACCTTGCGATTTTCCTGATCTGTCAGGGTGACCCCATCCTCAATCTGGTCTGGCTGGTGCTGGTTCTATACTGGGTTGCCATCGTTCTGCCTGTTCCGGTAATTATGGAAAGATTTAATCTGAATGCTTTTAAAGCTGTGAAATTGTCATATAAATACCTGGGTGACCTGCGCTGGAATGTCTTTCTGATGGCGCTGATACTTACAGTTGCGAATTTCCTGGCGATTTTGCTGCTCGTCATCGGGCTGGCTGTAGTGCTGCCTTTCACCTGGTTTGCCATCAGAGATTATGTGGATAAGCTGATTGAAAATGAAGTCATAGAGAAAAAGGCAGAATGAATGAACCGTAAAGAAATCATTTCTCTGCTAATCCTTTTAGCTGTCATCATCTTTGGTCTTTACAGATTCATAACCCGAAGTTACACAGCTGAAAAATCTCAATACCTGATGGATACGATAGTCAGGATCTCAGCCACTTCCAAATCCAAGGATGTCAGTCAGAAAATTGACCAGGTGTTTGAATACATCAAGCAGATTGAAACCGACCTGAATGAATACAAGGAAGGCGGCTGGCTCTGGCAGGTCAATAATTCCAGCAACTACAAATATGACATGCAACCTGACGCTTATGAATTGCTGGTTCTGGCGGACAGTCTGTATCGTTTCACGGGTGGCAGATTTGATATCACCATCAAGCCGGTCTTTGATTTGTGGCAGTTCAGTTCTGCCATTCCTCAGCTTCCGGATTCTATGCTGATTAAGAAAACTCTTAAGCAAACCGGTTTTGATCGTATCCGTTACAATCAAGAATTTCTTTACAAACCCAGTGGCATGCAACTGACCTTTGGCGCACTTGCAAAAGGCTACATCATGGATAAGGCACGTGAGTATATGCTTTCGCTGGACTTGTATAAAGGCTATATTGACTGCCATAGCAGCATGACTTTTTTCGGGAACAGAATTCTGCCTGAAATCGTAGGCATCCAACATCCCCGTAAAATGAATGACATCATAGCCACTCTGCAGATCAGAGATAATTCCATAGGGACTTCCGGAGATTATCAGCAGTTTTTTGATGTAGACAGCACCCGTTACCACCATATCCTTGATGCCAGAACCGGTTACCCGGTCAAAGATGTTTACTCTGTAACTGTTCTGAATCCCTCTGCTCTGATGGCTGACGGTCTTTCCACTGCCATCTTTGTGATGGATCCGGAGCAGGCGGTTGATTTAATCAAGCTGTTCCCCGGCTCAGAAGTCATTGTTTACTACCGCAAAAACGGCAGCATCATGTCGCTCAAGTCCCAGGGCATCAAATCCATTATCCAGAGTGAGCAGGGCTGACATGTCTCCCAGGATAAAGATCCCTGATGTGCAAAATCAAAAGGACAATAGAAATATCACCATTGACAAGGTTGGTGTGAAGAGCATCAAGTATCCCATCGTAGTGTCTGACAGACGCAATGAAATTCAGCACACAGTCGCAGACATCAATTTCTATGTCGAACTTCCCCACTCTGAACGCGGGACACACATGTCTCGCTTTGTGGAAGTACTCAATAATTATCATCAGGAAGATATCATCAACAAACTGGATAAACTCCTCGCAGAAATCAAGAAATCCCTCAAAGCAGATGCCGCCTACATCGAGATCAGTTTTGACTATTTCATTCTCAAACAAGCACCGGTTTCCAAAATTTCCTCTTACCTGAATTACAAATGCTTTTTCAAGGCTTCACTATCCAAAGTCTTTGATTTCTGGATTGGTGTAAAAGTCCCAGTTACCACACTCTGCCCCTGCTCTAAGGAAATCAGTCAATACGGAGCACACAATCAGCGTTCCGAGGTTACGCTATCTGTCCAGTATAATGATTTTATCTGGCTGGAAGAGTTAATCGACTTGATTGAAGATTCCGGCAGCAGCGAGGTCTACTCCCTTCTTAAAAGAGAGGACGAAAAGTATGTCACAGAGAAGGCATACAACAATCCGATGTTTGTGGAAGATATTATCCGCGAACTGACTGTCAAACTATCACAAGACAAACGCATCGTCCATTTTGAAATCGAATCCGAAAACTTCGAATCCATTCACAACCACAATGCTTATGCTTATAAAAGAAAATAATTCCGGAGAGCAGAACTCATCTTGATTTCAGCCACTGATTTCACTCTGCCCAACGGGCTGAAAGTCATCTCTGCCATTGACAGTTCCAACCCGATTGTCTGTCTCCAGTTGCACATCAAATCAGGCTCTGTTAACGAGACACCTCAGACTTCCGGCTACTCTCATTTTATTGAACATCTGACCTTTAAAAACACTGCCAGTTACCCTTATAATAAAATTTCTGAACAGGTTCCGCTGCTGGGTGGAATGATAAATGCCTACACGGAATTTGACTCCACCTGCTATTATCTGATGCTACCCTCTGAGGAACTAGAAGCGGGGCTCAAAATCCTGTCTGATATTGCCTTCAAAGCTCTCTTTCT
>JAWOHU010000049.1:0-11559 GCA_046485025.1 Cloacimonadaceae bacterium (SeqCode)
ATTTGCCCTTGATGAGGTAAAATGGTATGTTAGTATAAGGGCAAATCGGACTTCGTGAAGGTAACATGCAATTATCACGAAGTCCGAAATTTCCTTTTACAAAGCGGAAGCCTGATGGTTTGGTGCGGAAATTTTAAACTCCGGGAAGATCATTTTTAAACTCCGGCTGCATAGTAGCATTACGCTATCAATACGGAGTCATTACGGGTTTAATCCGTAATGATAGCGTATTGACTCCGTATTGCCTCTAAGGAAGAGGGCCCGGAAAAATAGTATTGACAAAATCGTGAAAACAGGAGAAACTGAACTTTCATATAGGAGGAATGATGCGATATAGTTTACCGATATTGATTCTGCTCTTGGTGCTGACTGGTTGTGCCAGCCAGAAATTCATGGCTGATAAAGGTGTTTTTTATCCCAAAGAAGAGACCGCAAAGCTGGATGGATTGACCCGTTTCAACATCCCCGTTATGGATGGTGCGGCGGGAAATATGCTCACTTCAGGCGATATGCAATTTTTGGACGGCAGGGCATTTCTGCCAGTGATAGTGACGTCCAAATCCGGTTCAGACCCCTTTTCCCACTCTGTCATATATGCTATGGATGGCGATAGTGGCGCGATTTTGGACAGTTTGGTGCTTCGGCAGGATGAGTATATGAAATTTTTCGCTCTGGTGGCAGACAAGCATCTTTTCATTGTTGGAGAGCAAGACACATTATTGCATATCATCAAGGCTGACAAAGAGTTAAATATCATCCAAAGATATCCCGTCGACTTGGAATTCAAGCAGATTTATTATGCCGGAACCGCACATGATAAACTCAGAATTGTGGTTTCTGATGAACAAAGCAATATGCTGATGTATGAATTCAGAACTGAAGATTTGACCCTGGAACGCACCAGGCTGCTGGCAAAAGGTCAGACAGATGATTTCCAATACAGTGTGGAGGGCAATTTCCTCTGGGCTCTGAGAATACAGGGTAATTTGCTTTCCACAGTAAGGTTTGACCTTATCGAAATGGATCCAGATCCTGACTTCAAGGAATTTATGTTCCCCGCGGATATGCAGAGTAAGTTTAAAGCTGAAGTTGCTTGCACTGCAGGCAATTACATCTACCTAAGCTATTGGGAAAAAGACGACCCCAAAGACGCTGAACTAATCACGGAAAGCAAAGTCATTGCCCTTGATTATGATAAGGAAACCTCCGCCCAGAAAGGCTTTGAATCATTTCCGACAGATTTTCACATTCGGCAGGTAGATGAGAATGTGTATTTCTACGCAATGCAGTTTGACCCCAAAAAAGCCATAACGACATATACGATCTCCCGTGCTACACCTGATTTGCAGGACTTCAGCCAGGTCATCAGATTTCTGGAATCAGACAGAAAAGTCAGGTTTTTTACTAAGGATGATAGCGTTTTCAAGCTCTATGAAAATGGCGGAAAGCTATATTTTACAGGCTTCTACTACCAGAATTGGGGCAAACTTAAAGCCGGAGATACTTATCTGTTCAGAACCTCAGATAATTACAAAGTGCAGCCGCAGGTGTTTTCAGGCATCTATACTCCGGCTCAATGAGAGGTCCTGAACCCTTTACAAATCAGAGGAAAAGCAAATGACAGATTATAAAATGACCGGCAATGACTTTTACGACTACAGGGGTCAAAAACTTGCAACAGTGCGCGGAGCCGACATCTATGACGCACACAGCAGAAAAATCGGCACTATCCGTGACTATGAGATTTATGATGACCGCTACAACAAAGTGGCTAATTTCAGGGGTGACGATGTCTTTGACGAACACAATACCAGAATAGCTTCCATCAATGAAATCAAGCGCTCTATCACTAATCCTCCGGGTCCCGCATTTTGTGTGGCGTTGTGGTGGTTTTTCATCAAAAAGTAATAAATATCATTGACAATCATAACAAACTGATTAGAATTGTGAGAATATGGATACATTAAAACAGGTTATTGAATTTCTCAGCAAAGACACATCCAGTAAAGTGTTGTGGTCAGTATTTATCATTCTGGCTGTGTGGATAATCAAGAGAATTATGGTCAGGGTGATAGACAAGAATGTCACTGATATTCACAGCAGTTACAGTTGGAAAAAGACAGTTGTTTATACTCTTACATTCACAGCAATATTCATCGTTGGCAGAATCTGGTTTGTCGGATTTCAACATCTTGCCACCTTTCTGGGCTTGCTGACTGCCGGTATTGCCATAGCTCTGAAAGACCTGATAGCCAATCTGGCAGGCTGGCTGTTCATTGTCTGGAGGCGTCCTTTTGAAGTGGGCAACCGCATCCAGATTGGTGATAAAGCCGGCGATGTTATAGACCTGCGTCCGTTTCAGTTCACGCTTCTGGAAATTGGAAACTGGGTCAATGCAGACCAGAGCACCGGCAGAATTATCCATATGCCCAATAACTTCATCTTCACCCAGCCGGTCTGTAACTATGACACAGGCTTCAGATATATCTGGAATGAGATTCCTGTGCTGATAACATTTGAAAGCGACTGGAAAAAAACCAAGCAGTTACTGCTGAATATTGCCAATGAAAATGCTCTGCCCATCACGGATGAAGTTACCAAAGAAATCAAAAATGCTGCCAAAAAGTTTATGATATTTTACAATAAAGTTACTCCGGTAGTCTACACATCAGTGATTGAAAGCGGGGTTCTGCTCACAGTTCGCTATCTGATTGACATCAGACGCAGAAGAGGAAGTACGGAAGCAATTTGGGAAGGCATCTTGAATGAATTTGCCAAACATGATGACGTCACTCTCGCCTATCCGACCTACAGAATAATGTCAGACCAGGTAAAAGACCAGCACAACCCGGAAATTCTATAGTAAAATAAAAAACCTAAGATAAAGTTTTATTCAATAAATTGCTTTTCCACATAAGGCGACAGCATCAGGCTGGCAACTGCAGTATAATCAGGCTTGAATTTCAAAACGTCGCCGGTCTTGTAGGAAGGACGTTTTAAGCCCATATCAAAGACCGTCATATCAGAACTGTTGCCAAAGAATTTCACGCTTTCATCCAAAGGCGTGAGATGAGTGGCATTGACATTCAGCATGCCAAAATCACAGATAGCCTTGTAGCTTTTTCCGGGGAGTGATAATTCACCTGTCTCAAGATCAGTTTCTTCTTCAATAACAGAGAGTCCGATCGCTGCATCAGTTATCTCACCATCAGGAATATTATCTTTACTATAAAGTTCCAGGATGTCCGCTTCAAATTCAAAGGTGTCAGTTCTCAAATCAGCAAAGGGTTTATTGTAGAGGGGAGAAGTTCCCAAAAAGGCAGCTTCGCCGATGCGAAAGTGATTCATCTCAACCGGGACTTTCTGCATTTCCAATAAAGGCAAAGTAATAGAGCTGCCGCCCGAGACCAGAGGCATGGGATGCTGAAATTTATACTCCAGAATCTGTTTGTAGAGAGTCAACTGGATGAGCTTGTCATAGGTCGGGCGGATGCCGTGCATGCAGCCCAGATTGGTGCCCAGACCAATAACTTCGATGTTGGACAGATTGAAGATTTTCTCATAAAAAGCGACTAATTCTTCTCTGTGAATGCCTTCTCTGAGCTCTCCCATCTCGATTGCTACTATTGTTTTATGGATGATACCTTTTTTTTGAGCTTCTGTGTTCAAAGCCTGAATTGTCAGAGCAGAAGAATTAAAAGAGATATCTGCATATTTAATAGTGCGCCTGGCATTGGAAATGGCAGGCGGCTTAATGAACATGGTCTGAATGGCAGGGTCGATTGCTTTGATAAGCTTAAGACTCTGCCAATGCGATACTCCGATGGAATGCACCTGTTTAATACAGGGAAACTGGAAAATTTTGCGCAGGGTTTCTTCATGAGAAGCCAGCACTTTCACCACCAGAGACCATTCTTTGTTATGCATCTGCATCAGGGCATTGAGCTTCTGGATGTTTTCCCCAATGGCAGGCAGGTTGATTTTAAGAACTGACATAAGCTTATCCCTGCGGATTGAACCGCATTTCAGCATACTTGGTGGAAAAACCGAGTCTTTCATACAGTTTCTTGGCAGGATTGTCATATTCGACATGCAGGGCAATCGGGCTTCCGGTCTTTTGCATGGCCGCTTTGATGATTTCAGCGCCAATGCCTTTGCCTCGCTGGTCTTTTTTAACTGCTATGTAAACCAGCAGATTTTCAGGAATGTATTCAGACATACCGGTTTTATTCATCACCAGCACTCCGACCAGTTCCTTATCTTCTTTTGCAGTAATGACAAAACCACCCTTGCCGCTTTCTTCGGACATGGCATAATCAATGGCTTTTCTGATGGCTGTTTTGGAGTCGCCAAACTGATCCAGATTGTCAGATAGGAAGTCTGTCAGGAGCTCAGGTTTAGTTTCGTCTTGTAATTGATTCCAATTGTTTAAATAGTTGATTGATAACATGTTTCCTCCTCTGTTAACAAGTGTTTTTTCGAATGCTAGATTGAATATGCCAGAAAGAGGGCTGTTTAAATTACGACATTCAAGAAGTGTTTACATATCTATTCTTTTTATATAATTCCATTTTTTCAGACCTGCTGTTTCTGTCAAGAAAATCCTGACTTTGAGTAATCATAATTTATTCTCATTTAACATTTTGCGCCATACGGAACTTTGTCCTGACGCATTTTCATTTGACATAATACACACTTCAATTATAATCAGATTTGAAATAGAATTCTATATCATAAGATAAAGAGGTAATTATGAATAAAGTACTGATAGCATTAGTATTGTCTGTAACGGGCCTGAGCGCCGTGACCATCGGACCTTGGCAGAATCTGAGGTTCAGCGGTAAAACAGCTTCCAATCAGGCTTTCCTGCGCACTGAACTGCCCTATGCCAATATCACTGTGAATAAACTCATCTACAACAACGGCACGGCGATGACAGAAAACAATCTATCTCTTTATAATGCAGACGCGAGCACCTATCAGTCTGCCTTTCCGGTCACTACAGAAAGACGCTATCTGGGTCTTAGATTACAGGCAGGCACCAGTAATGAAAACATCGTTCCTGTCTTTTATCAGGGGACTGGATTGCCTGCTCTGAATCAACTGACGACTGTGTCAAATGACCCGCAGGGCGAGACGACATATCAGAATCTCGATATCGTTAAAGATTTCTTTAGCTTTGATGATACGAAGTTTTATGCTGCGATTCAAAACAGAAACGGAGAATTTCCCACCAGTGCAGGACTGGGAACAAGCTATTATGCCTATATGTGTGCAATAGCACCTCCGGGCGCTGATCCCAACGACCCCAACGTCGTGGTCTGGGTGTTTAATTATATGAATGTTGCTTTGGGAGGTATCAGTCCCGGTCTGTATAAAATCGTAGGCACCGGCACGAGTGATTTAATCAGGATTGGCAATATTGAAACTCAGATTGTGAGCGGAAGTAATCTCCTCATTATGAGTTGCAACATTTCAGACCTTCTGGCAGATGCTGATTTTGCTGCCTGGTACAATGTAGCTGAACCCTCCTTTGGCTTTGCCAGCCTGACTTCCAGAACCACCGTTATTCCGTTTGAAACTGTAACTCACGACCAGACCGCTGGTGGAAAAATCCATCCCCGTAAACTTTTTTTCGACCCAACTCCAAATCAGCCGCCGGTTCTGACTAATCCGACTTTCTATGCTGATAATGACAATGTCTGGTTTGGAGTCACCTATACTGATGCACAAAGCAATTTTCCCATCTCTGCCTATCTCGATTTAGGCGGCATGCAGTTCTTTCAGCTTTATCCTCAAAGCCTTGACTATTCTGCAGAGGTCATCTATAAAACAGATAACATCATTGGCTCCATCAGCGAATATGACAATCAGGCAGCGACTTTTGCAGCCAGTGATAACAACATTGATTACGGCTATGCCAATCTCAACTTTACCTACATCAGAGGTCTGTTGTCACCTGCAGAGGTGCAATGCACAGCCGGTCTGACCAATCTGAACCTGAGCTGGAGTCCTGTTACTCAGACTGCTGAAGGCAATCCAGTGACTGTATCTTTCTACAGAATTGAGTTTTCCACTGACCCCTATTTCGGCACTTTTGCTACTTTGGGAACCACGACCAACACGTCATACAGCCTGCCTTTGGCTCAGTTGGATAGCTTTAAGTTCTACAGAATCATAGCAGTTAAATAGACAAGAGGACTTTATGCAATATCGTAAAATTCCGGATAACAAAGACAGGCTCTCCATTCTGGGCTTTGGTCTGATGCGCCTTCCCGTTGACAAAGACAATAAAATTGATGAAGCTAAAACAATCAAGATGCTGCAGTTTGCCATAGAGAGCGGCGTCAACTATTTCGACACTGCCTTTCCCTATCACGACGGAGCCAGCGAACCACTGCTGGGCAGGTTACTGCAGACCATTGACAGGAAAAAAGTCTTTGTGGCGACCAAGCTTCCGACCTGGCTGATTAAAACCAGAGCCGATATGGACACTTATCTGGATCAGCAACTGGAAAGGCTGCAGACCGATTACATCGATTACTACCTGATGCATGGACTGAATGGCAAACGCTGGATTGATATGAAGAAACTGGGTGCCATCGACTTTTTGGAAGCAGCCAAAGCAGCCGGAAAAATTCGTCACATCGGCTTTTCCTTTCACGACAAGTATCCTGCCTTCAGAAAGATTATCGACAGCTACAACTGGGAGTTCTGTCAGATTCAGCACAACTATTTTGATTTATACAGGGAAGCGGGAATCCGTGGACTTAAATATGCGGCCTCAAAGGGCATGGGCATCATCATTATGGAACCCATCATGGGCGGCAAGCTGGCTGGCGAGATTCCAAGCGAAGCACAAAAGGTCTGGTCTAAGTCAAAACATAATTGGACCCCGGCTGAACGCGCTTTGCGCTTTGTCTGGAACTATCCTCAGGTGCAGCTTGTTTTAAGCGGAATGTCCAGTATAAAGCAAATGCAGGAAAACATCAGCATCGCAGCAAAAGTCAAGCCGGACAGCATTTCAGACGAAGAGCTGAAACTCTACAAACAAGTCCGCAGGGTTTATCTAAGCAAAATGGTTGTCCGCTGCACAGGATGCGGTTACTGCATGCCATGTCCCAGCAAGGTCGCCATTCCCTGGGTGCTGGGAATGTACAACGATGCCCATATGTTTGGTGACAAAAAACGTCATCAGCGTGATTACACCTTTTTCATCCCTGATGCCAACAAAGCTGATAAGTGCACAAGGTGCGGTGCCTGCCTGCCCAAATGCCCTCAGAAAATAGATATTCCGGCTGAACTGAAAAAAGCTATAGATTTTTTTGCAGGGAAATGAAAATAAATCTGTAGTAATAAGTGAGACCCCTTGACGAAGGAGGAAGCAATGAAAAAGCTTATTATTTTATGCAGCATTATCCTGCTGACAACAATGACTCTGGAGCTTCAAGCTCAGACCAGAGACAGCAGAGAAGCATCTAAAACAGACAACAGCAAATCCGTTCAGATTGTGGAAGAAGAACTGTCCAAACCTGTCAGGACTACTACATCCAGGACTCCTGAGGTAAAATCCACTAAGTCAGATGAGAGCAGAACCTCTCAATCTGCCGTCAGACAAACTACCAAACAGTCAGACAGCCGCACTTCCAGATCTGCTGAAACCCGCACTCAGTCAAGCAGCAGGAGCACATCTTCTACTAAGGTAAACAGGACTTCTACATCGAATTCGACCACGCCTTCCAGAACCTCTCAATCCACTTCCGGCTCCAGAACCACGACCTCAACCAATACTGACAGAAACAACTCTCAGTCTGACAACAGCAGGTCTGTCACAAACAGCCGGCAGAACAGCTTTGATGATGATTACTACAATTATTCCTCTCCCCGGATGACTCAGCCAAATCAAACCAGAACCACCACTCCCACCACGAACAGAACCACTCCACCGGCTCAGGACAAGACCACCCCAAAAGTAACAAATGAGAGCACCAGGTCCACTCCTGTCGCTGATAAAGAGACTATAGTAAAGGAAAAGACCCCCGCCTCTCAGACTTTGAAACAGAAACAGGACAGTGAAGTAGTCTATAAAGTCTTCACTCCTGACAGTAAGGTCACAGAACAGACCGGCAAGTCCAATGCTGAGCAGAAACCTGTGGTCAAGAGCACCATGCCTATAGATGGCAAAGACATTATTCGTGAAGACAGACTGCTTCCTCCTTCCTCAGGTGAAGATCTTTATTTTCCCGGAAGGGATGGCAGACCTCCTCACCCAGGCGATGGCGACAACAATCATGGCGGCGGTCAGGGTGGTGGTAATCACGGTGGCGGTCATGGCGACAATCATCATGACAATGACCATGGCTGGGATGGTTATCACAACAATCACGGCTGGAACTGGAGACCCAATTACAGCTGGAATTGGTATATCACAATCAACTACTGGAATTATTACAATCCTTACTACGACCCGTATTACGACTGGACTTGGTATAACAACACCTGGAATTGGTACAACCCGCACTACAGTTGGAACTGGTATTATGCTTATCATAATTTCGGCTATGTCAGCTATGCCAATTACTACAACTGGTATCCTTCCCACCACTGGATCGTCTATCCCAGCTTCAGTCATTACTATTCCTGGACCAATAGGATTCACGAATTCACCGGCTATCTGATCATTGACGATCTGGACACCGTTTATCCTTACAGCTATGGCATGGTCACCCGCAAGCCCAACGGCGATTATGAAACCTTCTATTTTGACCGCTATGGCAACCGTCTGGCACGCCGGCTGATAGACCGCTACGGACATCTGAACAAGAAAATCTATGTCGAAGTCAGAGGTTACGTCGATTACATCGATCAGACCATCCAGGTCACTTCCATGCAGAAGGTGAACTGGCACCGTAATATGTATCTCTCTATCTACTACCATCCCCGCTGGTTCAGATTCGGTTTCTGGCACTGGGGATAAGCTTTTATAATATCATAAGACTTTAAGGCCGGTTGCGACCGGCCTTTTTTTATTACATGAACTGACAAATCCGCTCTGAACAAGCGCTTGTTTCCATCTGCAATTACCCTGAATATAATTCTTGACAGCTTTTATACTCTTATTATACAAACACTAAGACTGATTTTCAGCCGATACTGTATAACAAGGAGTATCCAATGAAAACAACTTTGCTTGCCATTATTTTCCTCACCTCCCTCACCATAGCATTCTCAGCCGAACTATTGTTTTTTGACAATTTTAATTCCGGAATGCCGGTTGGCTGGGATACCCAGGGACCGGAATCCTGGCACATCAATGCTTCAGGCTATGCTTTTGATGACCCGCCTGAGCTGATGCTGGACCCTGAACCGGGAACCGGTATCCGCAGGTTTATTTCTCCGCCCATAAACACTCTCGATTACAATGAACTGCAATTTATCTTCTGGCATTTTCTGCTTGCCGATCCTTCCAATACAAATCCTTTCACAATCAGCATTCAGGTCACCAACAACGGGATTGACTGGACTACTTTATGGGAAACGACAACAGCTGTTGATATTCCTCAGGAGATGGTTTCTGTAATTATCAGCAGGACCTATCTGAATACTGCGAATTTTCAGATATCCTTTGCCTGCACAGGTACTTATGGCGAGCTTTTAGGCTGGTACATTGACAATATGCAGATGAACATCAATTCCAGGATAGCATCCGGCACCTGGACCCTTGCCAACAGTCCTTATTACCTGCAATGTGACCATATTATCCCTTCCGGATATTCTCTTATCATAGAGCCCGGAGTGGAAGTGATAGGATACTATGAAACTGAGATTGAGGTTTACGGTTATCTGCAGGCGCAGGGAACGGCAGCTGACTCCATCCGCTTTACATCTACTGATAGCATGATAGGCTGGCGCGGTATCACTATCCATCAGTATGAACACTGGGAACTCAAATTCTCATATTGCATTTTTGAAGACTGCATGAAAGAAACAGATGAGTTTGGCGGCGCTCTTCAAATTAGCTTTAATGATAATGTCTATATTGAGAACTGTCGCTTTACGAATAACTTCGCCGGAAATGGGGGCGCAATTTCAGTTTATACACCCTGGGAAATCTATGTTTCAAACTGCATGTTTAATCAGAACAGAGCATCCGGAGAAGTATCCACTCTGTATGTGGTTTTCAATGATATGTTTTATCTTTCTGACTGCGCATTTCATAACAACATTTTTGCTGTTGGAACAAATCTGAGTCATGTATTAGTAAATGTAATGTCGACTCATGGCTTTGCTTACCTTTATTCCAATACTTTTGCCATGAACTATGGTGGTAATTCAGCTTTGCAGTTTATGGGCGATGTCTCATATGGGTATGAATTTTTTCTTATCAACATTTATAACAGCATATTCTGGAATCCTTATATTTCCAATGAGGTTTCATTTGTTGATGCTTTTTCCGGAGTGCGAACTGCCAACTTTTACTACTGCGATGTGAATAGTGCACAGGTTATCGGCACGACTCCAAATTATACCGACTGCATTGATGCTGATCCGCTATTTGTCAGCCTTGAGGATTGCCATCTGTTAGGAACTTCGCCCTGCATCAATACAGGGCATCTGTATATGGTTGACCCTGACGGCTCCAGAAAGGACATGGGCGCTTTCCCAATTTTTAACAAAGCAATTATCCAGACAGTAGAAGATGTTCCCTATGACCAGGGCAGGCAGGTGGAAGTCTTCTGGAAGCGCTCTGAAATGGACAATACCTGGATGCCGGGCTCTTTTTACAGCGTCTGGAGAGGTGACACTTTCCGCGGTCAGGACGGTGTTTTCATCAATTCTCCGGTGGAACTTTCCTCGCTTGAAGACTTGTCCAACGTCTATTGGCTGGAGCGTGACATCGCCTGGAACTACATTGGCCAGTGCCCTGCCTACAATTTCCCCAATTACGGTTTCATCTGTCCAACTCTGCAGGACAGCTCTGCCACTGGAAACAACGCAGCGCCCTTCCGCGTGGCTTATCAATGGGCAAACGGATTTTCCACTTCTGCAGAGGTTGACGGCTATTCCGTTGACAACATTCCGCCCGACCCTGTCCGTTATCTTGTTATCAGTAAAGACAATAGCGATATGCGCCTGGACTGGACTGCCGTCACGACCGGAACCTACAACGGCACGCCTTTTCCCGAACTCAACAGCGTCTTCTACAAAATCTACTGCAGTGACGACCCCTATTATGACATCGGTCCTGCCACTTACCTGACCACTACTACCGAAACTTTCAGACTTATTGATTACCTCACAGATGACAGAAAATTCTTCAGAATAGTGGTGTCAGACCAGTAATGACAGTTACATAACACAGGATACTCCTTTTTGACAGACATGGACGGGTGAAGTTTCCTGAAAGCTTTTCACCCGTCTTTTTTTTTGCTCTTTCCTACTAGCATTACGGAGTCAATACGCTATCATTACGGGTTTAATCCGTAATGACTCCGTATTGATAGCGTAATGGTAGTCTGGAGGAAATATGTAATTATATGTGTAAGTGATAGTTAAAAT
>JAWOHU010000128.1:0-8978 GCA_046485025.1 Cloacimonadaceae bacterium (SeqCode)
AGCCTACTGGATATTTCTTTGTCATAAACAATATACAGTTCAGAAGTAATATTTTAGGCTTTAACAATGATAAAGATTGCTCCCGTGCTTTGCCCTTTACGGTTTCGGACGATACTACTGTTAATCAGATAGGAAACATTCTGAGCAGAGATTGTCACTGTCTTGTTCTGCAGGTTGTTGCCGGATTTGAGACTCTCTATCAGCAGGGGTTTTAGTTCAGCTTCCACGTAATCAGGCAGCAGGGTTTCCATTATATTTAGGTTCTCCGTCAGGGCAGGGAAATTTTTCTTAACGAAATCGTTGATATAGACAATCTCGCCGATGATAGACATAATCAGACAGCCCTGAGGAATCATATTAATCAGCATCTGAATGCGCTGATGATGTTCATAGATTTTATCCGCTTTGAGGCTGTCAAATTTGCTGACAATGTTCATCATTCTGTGTAAAGCTTTGATCAGATTGGTGATTTCCTCACTCTGATTGTAGGTTTTGGCTTCCAGATCAATCTGATACTTACCTTCCGAGATTTCCTGCAGAATGTGATAAATCTCTCTGTTAGCGTGCTCATACTGATAGGGAATATAATAAAACAGAACAACAAAATAGATGAATTGGATAAAGACAAACATAATTACAATTGACTGCAAATCCGCTTTCAGCCTGGTTATGGAGCCGTTGCTGAGAACTGTGACGAGGATTAGTGCTGATTCAATGATAAAGATGGCAAAGAAAATCAGCAGCAAAATCTGATATCGTTTTTTCAGAGATTTCTTCATACTTGCTTCCTACTTTCCTGAGGTGTCTCTTATCAGCTTATCAACGTTGCCCTTGGGTCCTAAAAGAATCAGAACATCACCTTCCCGGATGACGTCATTTGCGCCGGGCATATCATTGATTCTTACTTCCACCATGTTGTTACCATCTTCAGAGATATTCAGATAATTATATTTAATGGCGACTACATTGATTCCCCTCTCGGCGGGCAAAGCCAATTCCTGCAGGGCTTTTCCCACAAAATCAAAGGGCGCTACCAGTTCAATCATTACGTGGCCCGTAGTGAGATTTATATACTCCAGGATATTTCTGGAGATGAGGGTTTTGGCAAGCTGCTCGCCAATCAGTTCTTCGGGAAAATAAATATTCTGCACACCCATAAACTCAAGAATCTTGCCGTGCAGTTGATTTTCCACCTTGGCATAAATCATGTTCATCCCGATCTTTTTCAAGATGGCACAGGTGAGAACGCTTTCCTGAATGCTGCTGCCGATGGCAAGCACAACTGCATCCACCTCCTGAATTCCGACTCCCCTGAGGGCGTTTTCGTCAGTGGAATCCAGACAGGCTGCCAGCGCCACTTTATCTTTAATGTCATCAATAATTTTGGGATTTTTCTCTATGGCAATCACGTCAATCCCGTTATCAGCTAAAGTGGTGGCAACTTTCCAACCAAATCTGCCAAGCCCGATAACTGCATATTTTGCCATCATTTACCTCCTAAATCAACCGATGGTAATTTTTTCTTCCGCGAGTGAATATTGCGGCTTCTTCTTTCTTTGCGACAGAGCAAATAATACAGTCAATGGTCCGACTCTGCCGATATACATCAGAATAATTATCAAAAACTTGCTGACGGCATTTAATTGTGGCGTAATGCCCATGGACAAGCCCACAGTACCGAAAGCTGAAAGAGCTTCAAAAAGAGTCTGTTCCAGATCAAATCTGTCGTTTAACAGTATCAGGAAAGCAATTATAAATATTGAAATCATAGATAGCATGATCAGTCCGACACTCTGGCGAGCGCTGGCGGCTCCGATTTTCCTTTTAAATATGGTCAGGTCGGTCTGACCTCTGATAACAGCAATGATGGACAGCAGCAGCAAAGCAAAAGTTGTCGTCTTAACACCTCCACCCGTGGAACCAGGTGAAGCGCCGATAAACATCATTATCATAGAAACGAGAGAAGAGGAATGACTCATCTGACTCTGGTCCAGGGTGTTAAATCCTGCCGTTCTGCACGTAACTGACTGGAACCAGGAAGTCAGCATTTTCTGATGAATAGTGAAGTCTTTCATTGTATTTTGGTATTCCGAGATGAAAAATGCAACCATACCCAGCACCAGCAGAAAAGCTGTCATGGATAGGACAATTTTACTGTGCAAGGTCAGAGAATATCGTCTGCTTTTCTTGGTTACACGGCTTATCAAATCCACTATTACGGGAAATCCCAGTCCGCCGATTATTATCAATAAGGATAGAATCAGATTGATTTTCACATCAAAAGCGAATCTCACAAAGCTATCGCTGTATAAACCAAAACCAGCATTACAAAAAGCTGAGATAGAATGAAAGACAGAATAATATATCGCCTGAGGAGTTTCATACAGTTTGGAAAATGTTGTGAAAAATACTGCTGCTCCGATCATCTCAAAAATGAGTGTAACCAGCACCACGTTTTTGACGAGGGTCACCATATCAAATTTCATACTCTGACCCATCACGTTCTGCATCACGTTCTCCACCCTCAGAGTAAGCCTTTGTCCCAATAACACTGCAAATGCGGTCGATATTGTCATTATTCCCAGTCCGCCGACCTGAATCAAAACCAATATGATTAACTGACCGAAGGTGGAAAAATAGGTTCCGGTATCAACTACAATCAGACCTGTTACGCAGGTGGCAGAGGTTGATGTAAACAAGGCATTGATGAAGGGTGTAACCTTATTTCCCACTGTGGCTGAAGGAAGCATCAGCAAAACAGTTCCAACCAGAATAGTGGTGGCAAAGCTGAGCAGGAAGGTGACGGGCGGGTTTTTGACCAATCTTTTATAGACTGCACCTTCGAAAGCATTGAAAAAGAAATACTTGGCGATAAAGAAGATTTGCCTGATCAGAAGGAAAAATATGACAAATTTGACATCAAAGAGAAATAGCAGACTGCCAAAAACCAAAATCAGTAAATCTGCCGCAGTTCTGTATCTGGTATCGGCAAACTTTGACAGCATACCCCGAAAAGCAAGAGTAAATATTAGAAACAGAAGATTTGCGAAAGCTGTCCAGTCTTGGACTTGTTCCAGATAGAAATAGTGGCTGATAACAGGTTCAAAAAACAAGATAAGAATATTCCACAGCGCAATGGGGTAAGCCAGAAATTCTATAAAATTCAATACCTTGGTCTTATTTAGCAATTAATCCGTCCTATTGTTCTGAGCGGACTTCCGCCATTATCTGTGCAAAAATGTCTTCAATTGAATGTTTCGCCTTAATGACTGAAAGCAAATTACTCTGTTCAAAGAATTCTCTCAGCGGACTGGTTTGTTCATAAAATTCCAGAAATCTCTTGTGAATCGCTTCCGGGCTGTCATCCTGGCGGATCATCAGTTTGCCGCCGCATTGATCGCAGATGCCTTCCACTTTGGGACGCTGCATATTCAGATTATAATTCTGCTGACAATCACGGCATATCCTGCGGGCAGAAATCCTTTCTATGGCTATCTCTTCAGGTAAATCCAGATAAAATACCCTGATCAGCTGAAAATACTTGAGCAGATGCTGTGCTTGTGCTATGGTCCTGGGGAAGCCGTCAAAAATGATGCCCTGCGCCTGAGGACTTATGCTTTCCTTAATCAGGTCAAATACCAGTTCATCCGAAACCAGTTCTCCTCTGTGAATTATATCTTTGACCTGAATTCCGATGGCGGTTTGTGCTTTGATGTGATAGCGGAAGAGGTCTCCAATATTGATATGCTGGTAGTCCAGCTCGTTACTGAGCTTTTCTGCCTGAGTTCCTTTACCGCTACCCTGGATACCTAAAAAGGCATAACATTTCATACTAACCCCTGTTAAATGATACTTATCAGGTAATACTCAAATGTTGTCAAGTCTCAATTGCGTTCTAGAATGACGCAGGCTACGGAATATTCCTTTTCATGCGAGATAGAAAGGTGGCAGGAAGTGATGTTTCTGGACGCTAAAGTCTGCTGTGTCCTGCCCGTGATATTAAGTCCGGGAGCGCTGTTATCGTTGACCACGGTTTCAATCTCTACCCAGCTCACTTCATGATTCCAGCCTGTCCCCAAGGCTTTCATAAAAGCTTCCTTGGCGGCAAATCTGGCAGAGTAGGACAGACTGGGATCAGCTTTGGATTCGCAATATGCAATCTCCTGTTTGGAAAACACCTTCTGCCGAAAGGCGGGATTCTGCTCCAATACGCGTCTGATTCTATTGATGTCAATGATATCGATGCCAACGCCGGCTATCATAATTCAGCCTTTGAATTTAGCTTCGTGCTCCAGCAGCCATTGCTTGATTTCAGTTCCACCGGCAAAACCATGCAGTTCACCGTCGCTGCCCACAACTCTGTGACAGGGAATGATTAAGGGAAGAGGATTTTTATTGAGAGCATTACCCACAGCTCTAGCTGCATCGGGATTGCCTATGGCTTTTGCGATTTCGGAATAGGTTCTGGTTACGCCAAAAGCAATCTTGCGTGTCTCTTCCCAGACCTGTTGCTCAAAATCTGTGCCTGACAGAATGTATGGCAGGTCAATGGTCTTGCCGGTGCCATTGAAATATTCTGCCAAAGCCACTTTTATTTTATTGGTATAGTTATCCATCAATTCGAGTGCCTGATGCTGCCAATACTTTTCTTCCGGGATAAACTTCACCATACTGATTTGGCTGCCGTCGTGCTCTATGACTAGGAAAACCGGTTCATTACCATAAAATGCATACATGTTTTTAACTCCAAAAAAAAGGGGGAGCAAAACGCTCCCCTGAAATCAGACAATCTGTCTTTTGCGTTCTTTGATTCTGCCGGCTTTGCCCTTAGCGCTGCGCAGGTAAAACAGCTTGGCGCGACGGACATGGCCAAAACGAACCACTTCAATTTTATCAATCATGGGAGAATGGTGCGGGAAAATTCTTTCCACTCCGACACCATTGGAAACTTTCCGAACGGTAAAGGTCTTTGATACTCCGGCGCCGCGTTTTTGAATGACGATGCCCTGGAATACCTGGATGCGTTCTTTGGCTCCTTCCTTGATTTTATAGTGAACTTTCACCGTATCCCCGACTTTGAATTCGGGATAATCGGTTCTCATTTGTTCTCTGCCGACTTGCTGCAGAATATCCATTAGTACCTCCCTTTATATACAGCGGAAGTTATGTGCTCCAGAATGATGGCAGCGGCACTACGGACCGATAAATGATTATAATCTCCTGCGCCTGATATGGGCTGCAGGACAAAATCCGCATCAGAATGAACGTTTTCAGTCAGACCGTAACCTGTGCCCATTAGAATCAGCACAGGACGGTCAGCGTTGTGCAGTTTGACCAGATCTTCCAAACCAATCTGCTGCTTCATAAGCCGCGCCGTGGTAGTGATAACAATCGGAGACATCGCTTCCTGCGTTGTAATCTGTTTTTTACTCGCTTCAATCGAGTCTGTGATTTGAATTATGGATAGCGCCCTGCTCCTTTGTGCATTGTAGGTCTGCCCTGCTTCGGATTGCCAAAACTTTATCACTTTCCTGATGAAATCCTGTTGAGAGACATCAGGAGTGATGATGAAGTAATTATGTACTCCGAAAGTGGCAGCGCTGCGGGCGATATCGTGTATATCCAGGTTCGTAACAGAAGTTTGAATAATCTCGCCGTTTTTGTTGAGAACCGGATAATGCACCAGTCCTAAGTATAAAAGGCTCATTTTTTCAGTAAATCCGGTCTGCGCTTTTTAGTCAGAAGCAGTGCCTGTTCTTTTCTCCACTTGGCTATCATTTTGTGATTGCCGTTGAGCAGAACTTCGGGCACTATCAGACCTTCGAATTCCGGCGGACGCGTATAGCAGGGATAACCCAGAAGCCCGTCACTGAAGGAATCCGTTTCGGCTGATTCGATGTCACCGAGCACGCCGGGCAGCAGTCTGCTGATGCCATCGATAAAAATCATGGCAGGCAGTTCTCCGCCTGACAGGACATAATCTCCAACAGAGATTTCATCCGTCACCACCAAGTCTCTGACCCGCTGGTCAAGCTCTTTGTAATGACCGCAAATCAGGATAATTTTCTCAGTATTGACATATTCTCTGAGCACATCCTGAGTCAGAACTCTGCCCTGCGGCGTGAAATAAATCACCGGGGCATCTGTCTTCTTTTTAGCCAACTTGACTGCTTTATAGACAGGCTCAGCTTTGATAACCATCCCGGCTCCACCGCCATAGGGATAATCATCCACCTGGTTGTGTTTGTTGCCAGAATATTTGCGGTAGTTTATTAGCTTGACTTTCAGCTCTTGGAGTTTAATGGCTTTGGCTATCATACTCTCTTTCAGAAAGCCTCTGAACATACCGGGAAACAGCGTCAGGACGTCGATGTGCATAGTTCCAGAAGCTGCTCTATGTTCTGCAGAATGACAGTTTTTTGTCGTCTGTTGATGTGCACGACATACATTTCCACGTTTGGAACCATCAGTTCCCTGCCGTCAAGCAGTTCAATGACAAAAACAGACTGCATACTGCTGACCATGGCACCGGACAAATGTCCGATTTCAACGCCGTCAAAGCTGACCTTGTAGCCGAACAGGCTGCTGACCTCAGATTCGTCATCTGTGTCTGTCAGATCCTCTTTGGCAAGAGCAACAACGACATTGGCGTGTCGGGTCATTTCTTCCGCGATTCCGTCTTCTTTGAAGCTCAGATAGGTTCTTTTACCGAAGGTTTTGGTCTTTACTACTGTTACGAAAAACACTCTATGGCTGGAAAAGATCAAATAACATTGCTGAATCCGGTCGAAAATGGACTTGTTGGATTGGCTGATTTGGACATTATAAAAGCCGTCGGGTTCCAGTCTGCCAAGTCTGCCGATTTCAACCAGATCAGAGATGTCCATCTACTCGATAATTTCGAGTTCTGCCCTTTTTCCCTGTTTGGTACTGACAGCATTGATGATGGTGCGGATGGAACTTGCGGTGCGTCCTCGCTTTCCGATGACTTTACCAATATCGCTCTTCGCCACGCGAAGTTCATATAGCGTAATCTTATCGCCGGTAATTTCAGTGATGTTGACTTCGCTGGGGTCATCTACAAGGGCTTTTACTATGAATTCAATCAGTTCCTTCATGGGTCACCTCTTTTTTCTTCTTCTTAGGTTCAGGTTCTGCTGTTTTTTTCTGAGCGATTTTTTGCTCGTGCCAGATTTGCAATACGCCTGCTTTGCGTAACAGGCTACGAACAGTGTCACTCGGTTGAGCTCCGACGCTCAGCCATTTTATGGCTAAATCCGTATCCACATTAAGTTTCAACGGATTGGGCTTGGGATCATACCAACCGATGCATTCTATATACTTGCCGTCTCTTTTGACTCTTGCATCCACGGCTACTATGCGATAGAAGGGCTGATCATTGGCGCCCATTCTTCTCAGTCTCAGTCTTACCATTTCTACTCCTTGGTACAAATAACATTTATCAAGTTATAGCATAATTTTTTTGATAGCCTTTTTCGTCAAGTGAATTCATTACTTATGCGTCTCCCGGATTAAATAAATTAGCAAATTAGCAAATTAACCTTATCTCTCCACCTCTCCATTTTGGAGTCGGACCAAACTGCTGAAGTAATGGATCAGCCTATTCATCTTAACAGCGTCTGATAAACCTTCTATTTATGTAACTTACCATTCTCCAGAATTCTATTATCAGCAAATTAGCAAGTTTACACTGCCTTCCCCCCCTATCTTCCTAACTGTCATATTAGGAGTTAGTTACAAGAAAAGCCCCTGACCGGCTTGATTCAGTGAGAAATGCCTGTTACGTTTCTCTTTAACACAAAGGGGCATTGCAATGTTCAGGAATATGGTTTGAAATCTCTTAAGTACTATCCCTGAAAGACACTATTACCGTCTGATATCAGATGATTGTTAAAAACATGAATAAATAATGTGGAAAAAAACTTGACAAGGTAGCTGAATAAGTTTCATAATCACTTCATCTATAAACACCTTATCAGTAGGTTAAAAAAACATACAAAAGGAGTTTAACATGAAAGCCGCAATTATTCTATTGTTCTTATTATCCTTCTCTATCCTGGGGGCCGATGATTTAATCAACGAAACCTTTACCAACCCTGGTTTTCCAACCGGATGGCAGGTAATTCCTTCGGTTAGCAACTGGCAGAAAGTTGAAACCAATATCGCTGGAGGAGCCGCTCCGGGTGAACTGAAATTTCACTACTCACCCGTTCAAACGGGAACATTTCGTATAGTCTCCCAATCGTTTGATACCAGAAAAGCGCATAATATGACACTCAGTTTTCGGCATAGGTATTATAATTGGTCAGCTATCGGTGCTGACACTATTGGAGTTCAGTGGTCCAATGATCTTGTCAATTGGCAAACAATCTGGGCAGTGGCACCTACCGGTGAAATTGGACCGGCTTTAGTATCCGGAATAAACATCAGTTACACAATGGGTATGTCAGCTAATAGTTACATCGCTTTCTTTTACAAAGGCAATACAAACAATACTGACGGCTGGTTTATTGATGATGTGGTATTGTCTCATAGTAACTTTTTGGGTTCAGGTACCTGGGAAGGAAATTCCACATATTATATGACAGGAAATCTGATTGTTCCCAACGGGCATACTTTCACAATACCGGAAAACACCATGATACGATTTTCCAGCGGATACTTTTTATTAGTTGATGGAAGATTGCTAATCAACGGAACCGCTACTCATCCTGTAACACTTACATCGCTTAATCCATCTCAATACTGGCGAGGAGTAAAATTGCAAAGCATTAACCCCGCAAACGATTCAACGCTTATTAATCATGCTATTATTGAATTCAGCAATGAAGTCGGATTGTATGCATACAATACAAATAAAATTAGGATTAGTAATTCAATTTTTAGAAATAATGAAGGGGCATCAGAAAACGCCGGATTATTTGCTAGTTATTCCAATATTATTATCGAAAATTGTG
>JAWOHU010000185.1:0-8110 GCA_046485025.1 Cloacimonadaceae bacterium (SeqCode)
TGAGTTTTTGAGTCCCATGAGGCACTTGTGGCACCTTCGGCTGTAACAGTCTTTTCTATCCTGATTCCGTCAAAGAATGCTATGAACTTACCATCCGAGCGGTCAATATCTCAGAAAAATATCGTACCTGCGTGATTCTGCTGATGGATGAAGTCATTGGGCACATGCGAGAAGCGGTCGCTCTGCCTGAATTATCCAACATCAGAATTGTGAACAGAATCAAGCCGACAGTGCCCAAACACTGGTATAAACACTATGACGAAAATCGCAAATATTTGTCACCTCTGGCAAGCTTTGGAGACGGTTACAGATTCAATGTGACGGGTCTGACCCACGACGTTCTGGGCTTTCCCACCAATAAAAAGATTGAAGCTAACGATATGATGGAACGTCTGCGCAAAAAGATTTCCTACAACATCAGAGACCTGGTGCAGATTGAGAGCCATGAAATGGATGACGCCAAGATTGCCATTTTTGCGGCAGGCATCACAGCCCGTTCCGCCAAATCAGCAGTAGCTTCAGCAAGAAAAGAAGGCATCCCTGTCGGTCTTTTGCGACCTCTGACCATCTGGCCATTCCCTGCAGACGCTGTACGAAAAATGTTACGCAACGTGGATGTGGTGATAGTGCCGGAACTCAATCAGGGCCAGCTCATCCAGGAAGTCAGACGCCTGACCAAAAACAAGGATGACAGTGACCTTATTCCAATTCAGCGTGCTGACGGAGCTTTAATTACGCCGCTGGATATCTTGCGCGTAATCAGGGAGGTTCATTAAAATGGCAAGCATTCCGCAAAAAGTAGTTCACGAATACCTGAGACACGATAAAAAATTTCCGCATGTCTGGTGCGCCGGATGCTCCAATGGTATCGTTTTGGGCGCTATCATCAGAGCCATTGCAGAATTGCAGCTCAACCGCGATGACATTGTAATGGTTTCCGGAATCGGCTGTTCATCACGCATGCCTGTCTATATTGATCTTAATACATTGCACACGCTGCATGGCAGAGCAATTGCCTATGCCACCGGCGTCAAGATGTTCAAACCTCATATGAAGGTGATAGTTGTGACCGGAGACGGCGACTGCACTGCGATTGGCGGCAATCATCTGATTCACGCTGCCCGTAGAAATATCGACCTGACTGTGGTTTTGATCAATAATAACATCTATGGAATGACGGGTGGACAGGCAAGTCCGACCACTCCGCATGAGGCTTTTGCCACGACTGCACCCTATGGTAATATTGAGCCGGATTTCAATGTCTGCAATCTGGCAATCGGTGCAGGCGCTTCATTTGTAGCCAGAACCACTGCTTTTCATGCTCAGGAAATGCAGAAATATGTTATGGAAGGAATGAATCATCCGGGCTTTGCGTTGCTGGAAATCGTGGCTGCCTGCCCCGTGATTTATGGCAGACTCAATAAAAAAGGCAGTCCGGCTGATATGATGAAAACCATGCGTGACAATTCCATCCCTCTGACAGCCTATGAAAAACTGCCCAAAGAACAAACTGAAGGCAAGATTCTTCGCGGCATTCTGAAGCAGGAAATCAAACCTGAATACACATCAGAATATGCCAAACTGGTGGAACGCGTGCAGGGAGGTCTGTATGAGTAGAGCTCTTGAAATCAGGCTTTCCGGCAGTGGCGGACAGGGTCTTATCCTGGCCGGTATCATTCTTGCCAATGCTGCCGTGCATGATAAAAGACGCGTCACCCAGACCCAAAGTTATGGTCCGGAATCACGTGGCGGCTATTCCCGTGCCGACGTTCTCATCAGTGACAACGAAATCTTCTTTCCTGAAGCGACCCGCTTTGACATTCTGCTGGCACTGACTCAGGAAGCATGTGACAAATATATCTTTGACCTCCGGGAAAAAGGATCACTGGTGGTGGACACCACCTTTGTGAAGAATATCTCCGTATTATCAGAAAATGTGTATGAAGTTCCCTTCACTGAAATCGTCATGGAAAAACTGGGAAGCCCCATCACCACAAACATCTGCTCTCTGGCGTTTTTGGTCAAGGCGACTGGCGTGGTAACTGAAGAATCGCTCAAACTTGCCATCTCGGAATCTGTCAAACCGGCTTTCGTGGACCTCAATCTGAAAGCTATGCAGCTCGGTTTTGATCTGGCGGAAAACTACAGGAAACAATCATGATAAAACACATTTCACACATCGGCATTGCAGTCTCTGACCTGGACGCCGGCATCGCTTTTTACGAAAAGCTGGGGCTCAAACTGGAAAGCATTGAAGAAGTCCCTTCCCAAAAAGTGAAGGTGGCATTCTTCCCCTGCGGTGATACCAGAATTGAATTGCTGGCTCCGACTGCGGAAGACAGCCCGGTTGCCAAATACATTGAAAAGAAAGGTGAGGGCGTACAGCACATTGCCTTTGCCGTGGATGACCTGCCGGCTGAACTGGCTGCCAAAGAAGCTGAAGGCATTCTGTTGATAGACAAGGAACCCCGTCCTGGTGCACATGGAGCCGACATCGCCTTTCTGCATCCCAAATCCACCCTGGGTGTGCTCATCGAGCTCTGCAAGGAAAAGCACTAAAACAAGATTATCAAGATAAATAAAACGGCTGCCTGCGTATCACAGGCAGCCTTTTTTATTTCTTGTTTCTTACTGTGCTCACGCCTTTATGCCAAACACTCATGCAATACAGGTTGCTCGCTGGATAAAGCCCTTTTTCAGCTTCATCCTGCGAAGAAACCTTGCTGGGTATGTGTTCAAGTTAAAAGAGCGATGTTAGACCAGGCCATCCCTTTTCAGCATTGCATCCGGGTCAGGCTGACGGCCGCGGAAAGCGACAAATAAATCCATCGGATGGACGGAATTGCCTTGGGAGAGGATTTTGTCTCTGAAGGCGTATGTGACTTCTTTGTTGAAGATGCCCTTTTCCTTGATCAGTGACCAGGCGTCTGCTTCCAGGGCTTCTGCCCATTTGTAGGAATAGTAGCCTGAGGAATAACCGCCGGCAAAGATATGTGAAAAGGCGCAGGAGATACTGCTGTTCGGGGTTGGGGGCATAAGCAGAAAGCGTTTGATGACCTCATTTTCAAATTCATCCACATCCTTGATTTGGGCGGGGTCAGCCAAGTGCCAGTTAAAATCGAGCAGGGCATATCTGAGCTGATTGAGATTGGCGTTTCCGGCGTGGAAGTTGCGGGCAGCCAAAACCTTGTCCAGAAGCTCGTCCGGCAGCAGTTCACCAGTCTCATGGTGTTTGGCAAAAAGGTTCAGGGCTTCCTTTTCCAGCAGCCAGTTTTCCATAATCTGAGATGGCAATTCCACAAAATCCCAAAGCACCATCGGACCTGCCAGAGCCTTGTAACGGCAGTCTGATAACAAGCCATGCAGAGCGTGTCCGAACTCGTGGAAAATGGTGCGCACTTCATCCAGACGCAGAAGTGAAGGCTGCTCGTCAGTGGAGGGAGTGAGGTTGGCGACATTGACCACGTGAGGGCGTTTCATACCGTCACTGTAAAGACCCTGTCCCCTCAGACCATTCATCCAGGCGCCTCCACGCTTGGTTTCACGCGGAAACATATCCAGATAAATCAAGCCCAGAAAACTGCCATCTTCAGCATAAACTTCCCAGGTGGTGACATCTTTGTGATAGACGGGAACGTCTTTTACCTGTTTCAGAGAAATGCCGTAGATTTTGTTGACCAGCAGAAAGAGCCCGTCAAAGACATTTTCCAGTTTGAACCAGGGTCTGAGTTGCTCGGGGTCGAACTGGAATTTCTTTTCCTTCAGTTTGGTGGAATAATAACTGTAATCCCATGGCATCAGTTCTTCCAGATTGTCCATTGCTTTGGCAAAGCTCTTCAGTTCTTCAATTTCAGCCTTGGCAGCGGGATAGGCGATGCTGTAAATCTTTTCCAGGAAATCGGTGGCAGTTTTGGGATTCAGCGCCATCCGCTCTTCCAGAACGTAATGAGCATGAGTCTCGTAACCCAGCAGCTTAGCGCGTTCTGCACGCAGTTCCAGGGTGCGTCTGATGTTCTGTTGATTGTCAAATTTATCATTGAAAGCGCGCGAGGCATAGGCTTTCTGCATCTTCTCGCGGATTTCTCTTTTTTTGCAATAAGTGAGGACGGGAATCAGGTTCGGCATCTGCAGATTGAAGAGCCAGCCTGTTTCTTTGCCTTTTTGTTTGGCGCGGTAAGCAGCAGCCTGCAAAGCGTTTTGAGGAATGCCTTCCACGTCGGCAGGGTCAGTCAGGTGCAGCTCAAAAGCGTTGGTGGCATCAAGTACGTTGTCAGAGAATTTGGGGCTTAGTTTGCTCAGTTCCATATCAATTTGAGTGAGCCGTTTTTTATCTTCAGAAGAGAGCATAGCGCCGTTGCGGATAAAGCTTTTATAGACTTTTTCCACATAGCGGTATCTCTCACAAAGCTGCATCTGCTCTTTGTTGCCAAAATCTGGAAGGGGCTTTTCCCTGCCCAGACATTCCTGTTCATAGACAGCCTTGACTCTACTGAAAATAAGTTCATCAGTCATAATAGAGCTGCTGAATTCAGCCAGCATGGGAGAAATCTGCTGCGCCAGAGCTTTGAATTCGGCATCTGATTCTGCGCCTAAAAGGTTGAAATAGATGCTGGTGACATAGTCCAGCTGCTCATCGCCGAAATCCATCGCCATAATGGTATTATCAAAATTAGGCGGCTCAGGATTGGAGCGGATTTTGGCAAAATTCTCGCGGGCGGTTTTGAGGGTGGTTTCAATGGCAGGCATGTAGTGCTCTGTCTTGATGCGGTCAAAGGGAATGGCCTCGAGCCTGTGTTTGTTTTCCTTTTCCAGTAAGGGGTTGCTCATTTTTTAACTCCTATGTGATATATTCAAGTATAAAATTTATGGGCAGCCTGTCAAGTGCTTTTGTGCAATCCCGGCAGGGATACTTTGTAATGCAAAGTTTATGCCAATTGCTTGTCAAGGCTGAGGAAAATAACTTAATATCCGAATAAGATATAAATTGATAGCAACTTTCAGAGCGGATGAAAGAGTTAAATTGGGAAAGAGATTTTGATGATCTCGGAGAGTTTTCAAGCAGGAGCCAAGCAGGATGGGTGAAATTGGCAGAGTTGGTTTCAAAGAAATAATCGTAAAACTGAAAAAAAAGATTGTCATGTTTTGAAAGCGCAAAATAATGGTATTTGAATTCAAAGGACAAAATAAAAGGAGGCAAGTACTATGAAACGCTTTGCTTTAATAAGCCTTATGATTCTTAGTTTGGGACTGGCGTTTGCCCAGTTGACATGTTATGATATCCAATACACAGAAAATCCGGGTTCGGATGGACTTTATCCCTCTCCCTACAACGGACAGACCGTTACTGTAACTGGTATTGTGACCAATAACACTTACGGTACAACTTCATCTTATCCGACCAGCACAAGATTTTTCATTGGCGATCCGGGCGGCGGACCCTGGAGCGGACTGTATATCTTTATGTTCGGAACAGGCGTTCAAGTGGGTGATTTGGTCACCTGCACAGGTCCGATTACAGAATATTATGGAACTACAGAAATGGTTTTCCAGCAGGGAGTTACCACCGTTCAAATCCTCAGTAGCGGCAATCAGGTACCCCCGCCGGCATTGATTCAGACCTCAGTGCTTTCCAGTCCTGCTGTTCCTGCCAATGCCGAGATGTGGGAAAGCGTTCTATGTAAGGTGGAAGACGTCACCGTTACAGCGACTCCCAATAACTACGGTGAATTTTATGTAACCGACGGTAGCGGTCCCGGTCAAATTGATGATGGCTGCTACCTGTATGGTCACAACTGGTCCGGAATCACAGTAGGCCGGCACTGGGACAGGATTGTCGGCATCGTGGACTATGCTTATGACCTTTATGGTCTGAACCCGCGCGGAGATGCTGATATGTACACTACTGCCAATGAAGACAATGTGGTGGTTCTGCCAGACGCCAAGCTGATCGGCAACTTCCCCAATCCTTTCTCCGGCAGCACTGATATCGCCTATAACCTTAAGAGCGTGCAGCCTGTGCAGATCAGTGTTTATAACCTCAAAGGACAAAAAGTGCGCACCCTGGTCAATGCCAAGATGGGCGCTCAACTGCATAATGTAACTTTCGACGGCAGAGACGATAACGGCAAGCTCCTGCCTTCCGGCGTGTATATGTATAAGATGACCGCCGGCAGCGAAGTTCAGAGCCGCAAACTGGTTATCAGATAACAAATTACACTCGGCATAGCTGAAGTGTTATGAACTGGAAAAGCAACCAATCCGGAAAGGGGTTGGTTGCTTTTTCTTATGTCATACAACAGGAGGTAAGATGCTGTCAGATCAGGAGATAGGACGCACGATAGAGCTCAAGCACATTAACGAGATTGCCAAACAACTGGACCTCACTCCCGACGATTTGGACCACTACGGAAGTTACAAAGCCAAGGTCAGATACACTGCCCTGAAGCGCATTGAAAACAATCCCATGGGCAAGCTCATTCTGGTTTCCGCCATCACGCCAACCCCTGCCGGTGAAGGTAAAACCACTACTTCCATTGGCTTGGCGCAGGCTCTGAACCTGATTGGCAAAAAAGCGACCGTTGCCATCAGAGAGCCGTCTTTGGGACCTGTTTTCGGTATTAAAGGAGGTGCTGCAGGTGGCGGCTGGTCACAGGTTTTGCCGATGGAGGACATCAATCTGCACTTCACAGGTGATTTTCACGCCATCACGGCAGCCAATAACACTCTGGCAGCGCTTCTGGACAATCATATCTACTATGATAACGAACTCAACATAGACCCCCGCCGCCTGACCTGGAAACGCGTTGTGGACGTCAACGACCGCATGCTGCGCAAGATTGTCATCGGTCTGGGCGGCAGCAAACAAGGCTTTCCCCGGGAAGATGGATTTGACATTACCCCGGCCAGTGAAATTATGGCTATCCTCTGTCTTTCCAATAACATGGACGAACTCAAAGAGCGCATTGGCAAAATCACTATCGGTTTCACCTATGACGGCGAACCTGTGAGTGTGCATCAGCTTGGTTATGAAGGCGCTCTGGCAGCGCTGCTGAAGGATGCTCTCAAACCCAACATCGTGCAGACCACGGAAGGCACTCCCGCCTTTGTGCATGGCGGCCCTTTTGCCAATATTGCCCAGGGCGCCAACAGCATCCTGGCGACCAAAACCGCTCTGCGCCTGAGTGAATACGTCATTACGGAAGCAGGTTTCGGCTTTGATCTGGGCGCTGAGAAATTCTTTGACCTGGTCTGCAAGTATGGACAGTTCTGTGCCAATGCCGTCGTTCTGGTCGCTACGGTCAGGGCTCTGAAAATGCATGGCGGAGTCAGACTCAAAGACATAGCCGCACCCAATCCTGCCGCTGTGGAAGCGGGCTTGCCCAATCTTGCCAAGCATCTGGAGAACATTCATAAGTTCGGAATGAAGTCCGTTATTGCCATCAACCGCTTTAGCACTGACACGGAGGAAGAGCTTGCCATAGTGAAGAATTTCTGTCTGAGCCAGGGCTTTGATGCGTCCATAGTCGATTTCTTTGGTCAGGGCGGCAAAGGCGGTCTGGAACTGGCTGAGCACGCTGTTAAGATGATTGAGAAAGATGTCTGCAAACTGACTTCTCTCTATGACTGGAACTCATCGGTGGAGGATAAAATATTTACGATCGCCTCTGAAGTCTATGGCGCGCAAAAGGTTGACTATACCTCAGATGCCAAAACAGACCTTAAAAAAATCAACAAATACGGCTTTGACAAGCTGCCCATCTGCATCGCCAAGACGCAGAAATCGCTGTCTGACAATCCGGAACTTTTGGGCAGACCAAAAGACTTTTTGGTTACGGTGCGTGAGATCGTGATCGCTTCCGGAGCCGGGTTCCTGGTTCCCATCACAGGTGAGATCATGCGCATGCCGGGACTGCCGAAAAAGCCTTCCGCCGGCGCTGTTGACGTGGAACACGACGGCAATATCAACGGGTTGTTTTAATTTTTAATTAAACCTAATCCTGTTGTCAGCTCTTTCATATTTAAACCTTGCCCTGATTTGGGTAAACACCCCCTGAGCACCTGCGCCCGGGCACAGGATCCCGGCCGGAGGACAGTCACATAAGAGAGTGAG
>JAWOHU010000010.1:0-22973 GCA_046485025.1 Cloacimonadaceae bacterium (SeqCode)
AGGCAGCCTGAATGGCGCTGCCCAGGTCAGAGCAGCCAGCGCAGCCAGCACAATCATTTTGTCTGCCAGAGGGTCCCAGATTTTACCGAAATTGGAGATGATGTTATACCTGCGGGCAATGCTGCCATCCAGCCAATCCGTCAAAGCTGCAATTACAAAGACTGCCAGCGCCCAATACAAGGCACTTGGAGCCTTGCAGCCAAAGGTCAGCCAGAGAAACACCGGCGTCAGGACTATGCGCAGAATGGTCAGAATATTGGGCACGTGCTTCATCAGGTTTCTACTTTTTGCTCCGGGATTTCGTGTTTGTATTTTACCACAAAGGGATAAGCTATAAGCGAAGCCAGCATGACGATTCCCAATTCTATGAAGAAGAAATACCAGTCGATTTTATAGAGCAGCCAGTCGCTGTAATACATTATCTGGTAAAGAATAAAGCTGATTCCGACCGGCAGGACGCAGATTAGGAAAGTATTGCCCCAGAAGTGGTCATGCAGGCTGATGAATTCTTCCGGATTGGACTTCAGGTAATGCCTGAAGCGTGCCAGATGGTGTTCATAATGCAGTCTCTTGAGCAGAAAGACGAGGAAAATCACCAATCCGATAAAAGCAATCAGAATCCAGCGGATTTGATTGAGCTGGTCGATGCGCTGGAAAGTCAGGTCCCAGATGTCGTTCTGGTATTCTGTCATCAGGCGGTCCTTGTCAGGATGGTTGTCCAGCTTGTCTTTGAGGATGATTTTGTAAGCCCGGGAGCGGGCATCCCCTTTAAGATAAATCAGCAGCATATGAGGTAAAGCCCTTTCCTGCAGGATTTCTTCCGCGCCGCTCAGACCATACTTTTGAATCATCTCCGTGGCGGATTGCTCGCTGGTCTTATACACTGTTTCACGTATAAAGTCGTTCTGCTTGACCTCTTCCTGCAGTTCCTGCATCATCTTCACGTCCCAGGAATAGACCAGAATCGGATAAGTGGAAATCTGCTGATATTGGTATTGAATCTGGCTCTGCACCAGGTATTCGACAATGGTCCAGCCCAGAATCAGCAGGATTCCGGTCAGAATCAATAGAGTTAACTGCTTTTTCATCTCTTTTCCTTAATAAAAGTCTTTACCAGCGCTGCCCGGCAGGTTTATGCCTGAGGCAGGCGACAAAGGAATGCGGCCTCTGCTCTGAGTGATAGAGGTTGACCGCTTCCAGGTTTATTCTCATCATCTCCTTTGCCAGCTCCGTTTTTCTGTCAAGAGGATAAACAATCCAGGCGCTGCCATCCACGGTCAGACACCAGTCTATGCAAGTCAGGACATCTTTCATCGTGCAGGTGATTTCCTGCCGGCTTTGCGCCCGTCCCTCATCAGGACTGACTTTGCCGGCTCCTGCTCTGACCCAGGGCGGATTCGAATAAATCAGATCAAACGTCATGTAGCCCAGTTGCGCTCTGAACTCTCTCAAATCACCCTGAACGAAGCTGCAGGATAGCCCCACCCTTTTATTATTGCGGATTGACAGCTCATACAGCTCAGGCTGCAGTTCAATGCCCGTGAGCTGCCAATCAGGCTTCTGCAAAGCCAGCATAAAAGTGATGATGCCGTTTCCGGAGCCCAGTTCCAGACCTTTCAGATGCCTTGCATTATGGTTCTGAACAATCGTGCTCTGCAGAAAATCCGCCGCATCAGTGATGGGATGCCCAGCTGTCAACTGCTCTATCTCAACATCTGTAAAGGGCAGTCTGACATTTTTCTTGTTCATTATTTGGAAAGCTCCAGCATCCTGTTCAGGCAGTCAACCGCTTTGGCAGCAATAGCCGGCTCGACCTTGATGGCGTGAACTTCCAGCTGCAAAGCTTCCAGAACGTGGTGCAGCTGAGTCTTTTTCATATTTTGGCAGACAGCATTGGTACTCAATGGCAGGATGCTTTTCTGCGGATAGCGCGCTTTCAGCAAATCCACCAAACCCAGTTCCGTAGCGATAATCAGCTTGTCATTCTGCTCGGCAAATTTCAACATCCCGCTGGTGGACATCACCTGGTCTGCCTTGGTAACTACTTCCCACCGGCATTCGGGATGAGCCAGCAGAGTGTAATCCGGATACTGCTGACGCATTTTTTCGACATCCTGAATTGTGAAACCCCAATGGTGCACAGGGCAGTAGCCCTGCCAGACAGTGACTTTGCGCTGGGTCTGAGCCGCTGCCCAGGTACCCAGATTCTGGTCCGGAACAAACAAAATTTCTTTATCCTGAGGAATGGACTGCAGCACTTTCACAGCGTTGGAGGAGGTGCAGCAGATATCGCTTTCCGCCTTGACCTCGACGCTGGAATTGACATAACACACCACCACTGCGCCCGGATGCTCTTCCTTAAAGGCTTTGAGCTGTTCGGCAGTAATCATATCCGCCATCGGACAGCCGGCATCCAGCACCGGCAGGATGACTTTGGCAGAGGGGTTGAGAATAGCTGCCGTCTCTGCCATAAACCGCACTCCGCAAAAGACTATCAGCGGCGCTTTGACCTGCGTTGCCTGCAGTGAAAGCTGCAGCGAATCACCTGTAAAGTCTGCAATATCCTGGATTTCCACAGCCTGATAGTTGTGTGCCAGAATGACGGCGTTTTTTTCTTGTTTAAGCTTGATTATCTCTTCCTGTAATAGATTCATTGCATCTATCTCCTTGTCGCTAAAGAGCTTAATACCCCGTGTGACCAAAGCCGCCGGAATTGCGCTCTGTCTCTTCCAGGTCTTCACTTTCCATCAGTTCGCTCTGCGCTACCTCTGCTATCACCAGTTGCGCAATCCGCATTCCGGGCTGAACAGTAAAGGGTTCGTTGCTGGCATTGAAGAGGATGACTTTGATTTCGCCCCGATAGTCGGCATCAATGGTGCCGGGGCTGTTCAGAATGCCGATTCCGTGCCTGGCAGCCAGTCCGCTGCGGGATCTGACCTGCGCTTCCATTCCGACTGGCAGAGCAATGGCAATTCCCGTCGGAACGCACTGCCTGCCCAGAGGCGGAATGATGAGCTCTGACTGAATGTCAGCCGCCAAATCATAACCCGAGGCATGAGGCGTCATCCTCTTGGGTGTCTGAGCAGTGGCTGACAACCTTTTGAAGTGTATTATCTGCATCGTATCAGTTGTGGCGTGACGTGATATAATCCGCCAGCATTTCCAGAAAGATTGCTTTGTTTCCAAACCGGCTCAAAGCCAATTTGGCAGCGTCTTTATAGTCTTCCGCCATACGGCGGGATCTTTCGATTCCATAGACGACGGGGAAAGTCAGTTTGCCGGTCTCAGCGTCCTTGCCGACGGATTTTCCCAGTTCTGCAGGGTCGCCTTCAATATCCAGCAGGTCGTCCACAATCTGAAACGCCATGCCGATATTGCTTCCGTATTCTTCCAAAGCCTTGAGATCAGGGGGTTTGGCTCCTGCTGATTTAGCGCCGAAGCGGATGGCAAGATTGATGAGACGGGCGGTTTTGTTGTGATGAATGAATTCCAGCAGTTTTTTATCAGGCTTTTTTCCTTCTGAGAGAATGTCCATCACCTGCCCTGCAATCAGACCTTTGGCTCCGCTTTCCACTGCCATTTCATTGACCAGTTCCTGCTTCATTTTTTCCGGCAGAGGCGCCCAGGTAATGAGCTCAAAAGCAGCAATCAGCAGCGCGTCACCCGCCAGCAGAGCAATTTCCTCGCCATAAACGGCGTGGCAGGATTTTTTGCCCCGGCGGTATTCGTCATTGTCAATGTCAGGCAAATCGTCATGGATGAGAGTATATGTATGCAGCATCTCGACAGCGGCTGCGATATAGGTTACCGGCTCGATTTCTTCCTGAAACAGCTGCCAGGCGTGCATGGTCAGATAGGGGCGCATCCTCTTTCCGCCTGCAAACAGGCTATAGCGGATAGCTTTGTGCATATCTTTGGGATACTCGTCTTTGCGTGGCAGAAAGCGGTCCAGGATGATATTCACCAGTTCCTGCTTTTCTTTGAGATCGCGTTTAAACAGGACGCGATTATCCATTCTCTTCCTCCTGAGGCATTTCCTTAGCCAGCTTTTCATTCAGGATGCGGACCTTCATTTCGGCTTCCGCCAGCTTCTCACGGCAGATCTTCAGGTATTGCATACCTTCTTCATAGAGCACCAGCAGACTCTCCAGATCAGTATTCTCACTGGTCATCCGTTCTGAGATGGATTCCAGGATTTTCATTGCCTGTTCCAGCTTCAGGTCCTTAGGGTCAATTTTATCAGTCATATTACACAACTCTCCCAGTATAAATCACACATTAGCATAAATAAAATCCCCTTTTTTGTCAACCCTTTTTTTCAGTTTAATTCTGCCACCCATTACGGACCTCACTATAGAGTATCTGCCTGCCGTCAATCACATGCCCCTGAACTAAGTTTAACTGATTACTGACAAAAGATATCCCAAGTCCCGTCCTCTTCGGCGGGACTTTTTTCTTTTCCTGCCTAATAGCATTACGCTATCAATACGGAGTCATTACGGGTTTAATCCGTAATGATAGCGTATTGACTCCGTATTGCTTCTATGGGAGGTGTAACGTCCTGAAACAGGCGGGGAGCCCGTATCTGCGTCACAGGTATGACATTGTTTGTAGTTCTGCCTTCAGGCAGTTTTTCCATCATAGGTAGTGATGTGATTCTTTGAGCAAAACCGCGTAAACGCGGAATTACGAACCCGCCTGCGCAGCTTTGGAAAGCTACACTACAAAAAGATACGGGGATAAATATCCCCGTTTACAGCAAATAAATATCTACGCTACAATGGACAGATGAATATCTGTCCTACAATTGGAAAGTGACTATGATCAGAGCCAGACCGGATTTGATCTGAATCTCCTGCAGTGGCTCTGTGACCATATTGCTGATGCCCCGGGATTGATTATTAAAAAGAGTGATATCATGTAAAGGATATTGGAGACCTTGGGAAGCTGAAAATTCGGTTTTCTCCGATAAAGAGATAAGAGAAATGATTGAGTTGACAGGGTAGTTCAAAGATGCTTTGTTATCAATAATATAGACCAACTGATGTGCACTGACAATAGTAGCTTTTGCGCCACTTTGATGAGCCTGGAGAAGGTTCTGAACCAATGCCAGAGCATGGTCAAACCTGCCATTTAAGTCATTACAAATGTAAATTTCCTGGATTCCTTGCTCAAGACAATACTGCAGGGCAAGCTGGGTGTCGGTCTCGTTTTTCTGCGAGGGGTAAGTGATTTTCTGGCAGTCGGTTGGAGCTTTATCAAGCAGGGGCCATCTAAGGGAGTCAAAATCACCAATCAGGACAGAGGGTTTCAGATTCAGTTCCAGACAGCGTTCAAAACCGCCATCCACAGCAATAATGAGGTCTTTTGAAGTTATGGAGTCATAGCTCAGAGCCAGTTTGGTTGGAGCGTGAGGCGTAATCAGCCAGGCGCGCTTGATGGTGTCACTCATTGCCTGGCGTAATAGACGGGTTCTTCAATCCGGTTTAAGTAACGGGCAGGATTGACTTTAGCGCCATCCACCAGAACTTCATAGTGCAGATGCGGGCCGGTGGACATTCCCGTGCTGCCCATCAGCGCAATGATTTGACCTTTGCGGACTTTATCTCCGATGGCGACTTTGAAAGTGTGGAGATGTCCGTAGCGGGTCTCGAACATATCGTCATGTTTGATTTTGATGATTTTGCCGTATTCTTTGTCATAGCCGGTGAGCACGATTTCGCCCTCGGCAGCGGCATAAATCGGAGTCCCGATTTTATTGGCAATGTCAATGCCGCGATGGAAATAGAGCCGCCTGTAAATAGGATGCATACGCACTCCCCACCCGTCTGAAATTCTGCCGAAAGTGGGGAAAATGGCAGGACCGCCGGTGGGGCTCATCAAAGCGCTTTCTGAGGGTGCGCCGGAGCTGCTGCCGGAATTCAGGATCAGGCTGATGCTCTGAATCTGCTGCTCCGCCCGGTTTACCTTGGCATCCAGATATGTGTCATAAATGAAGGCATTTTCCATCAGGGCGTCGTCAGCAACAGGGCTGTAGGGATAGAGGTCGTCACCGTTGCTGCCATTGTGGTTAAGCAATTGCAGGGAATCAAGCTGCTGATAAATCGTGTCAATAGTGGCGGAATAGAATTCCAGTTTGTCGCGCAGCAGGGCATTTTCCCTGTTTAGAGCTGCCTTTTCTTCACTGCTGCCCAGACTCTTGACATCTGAAAGATAAAGCACAGAAAGCACCAGGACGCAGAGCAGAACCACTGCCAGAGCGGTCAGCACGAGATTGGACAGATTCAACTCACGCCGGATGCCGTCAAGTCCGTACTGGTAAGTGACTTTCCATTGTCTGCGTATTTTGAAGGGGTTCATTCTTTCTTTCCTTTGAACTTCTTCTGCAAAACAGGTTCTGAATATTGCAGGATTGTCCTGATAACTGATTGAGGGTTTTTAGTCAAGCAAATTTACCGGCTGCTGCTGAGCGCAGTTGTCTGAGTAATCTGATGGATATGAGAAATTTATCTTTACGAAAACCGAGCCGGTTGAATAGCATGAATTTTTGATTTTGCGGTCATAACCTTGAGAAATTGGCAACATTTTTGCTTGCTAATATTTGACTTTGCATTAGAATAGTGTGTTGTTTCATAATCGGATATAATCCATACCCCCCATCTTCATTAAGACAGATAAATTCGTAGTAAAATTTAAGTTAGGCGGAGACCATATGCAAAAGGTAAAACCGGGAATAATACTGTGGCTGATTTTGTTTGTTTTGTGGCTGCTGCTGGCAGGCACAAACAGGGATGAAATCATTGTTGGAGCCGTGGCTTCACTCATCATCAGCCTGCTGTTTTATCCAAAAGCAGCAGCGTTGGGAAGCATCAGGCTGACTCCCAAAGCGTTTTTATACATTTTTCTCTACTTCTTTGTGTTTATCAGGGAATTGGTCAAAAGCACCATTGACGTGGCGGGAAGGGTTCTTTCACCCCGTCTGCCCATTAATCCTGGCATTGTCAAAGTCAGAACCAGGCTGACCAGTCCCATCGCCAGACTGATTCTGGCTAATTCCATCACTCTGACGCCGGGAACCATGACTATCGAGACCAAAGGCGAATTCTATTACATTCACTGGATAGACATTCAGGCGGAGGATATCGAAGCCGCGACTCATGCTATTGTTACAACCTTTGAGAAGTATCTGGAGGTGATTTTTGAGTAATCTTGCCCGCACCCTTTTCTCAGCCGCCTTCTTTGTCCTGATGGCGGCACTGGCACTGGCTTTCGTGCGCTGCATCAAGGGTCCGACTTCAGCGGACAGAGTGGTTGCCCTGGATGCTATGACCATCGCGGGAATTTCTGTAATCGTAATGCTTGCAGTCTTTGCCGGGAGAGTGATTTACCTTGATGTGGCAATGGTTTATGCCCTGCTCAGCTTTCTCGGTGTCGTAGCAGTGGCACGTTATCTGGAGAGGGGCTTATGATACAGATTTTGGGCGCCTTTATCTCTCTGGCGGGCTCGGTCTTTATACTGATTGGAGCTTTGGGCGTGGTCAGAATGCCGGATGTCTATAACAGAATGCAGACTGGGACAAAAGCCACTACACTGGGCTCTATTCTCACTCTTCTGGGAGTGGGAATTGCTCTTCCCGGCTGGCTGGGAAAAGTTATCCTGCTGATCATATTTATCATCATCACCAATCCCATCAGTTCTCACGCACTGGCACGCGCTGCTCATCACGCCGGAATCAGACTTACGGAAAAAACCATCAGGGATAATTACCAAGAAGATTTTCCCGAAGAGGACAATAATGATTGAAACGATATTGACTATTGTGCTCGCCGCTATCAGTCTGATGGCTGCCATCTGCGCAGTCAGGGCAAAAAGCACTCTGCACGCTGTCATAGCCAGCGGAGTGGTCAGCCTGAGCGCTTCCATCATCTTTCTGCTGGTGGCTGCCCCGGATGTTGCCATGACTGAAGCCGCCATCGGTTCCGGTCTTACTACAGTCGTCTTTCTGTATGCTCTGAAGCATGTGAAGCAGAACAGGAGGGACAGCGATGATTAAGTATATGCTCATCTTCCTCGTTCTGATTGGTATGGCGTGGATGTTTGCGCCTCTGCTGACGGAGTTTTTTACCCCAACCCGGAGCAATGACCTCGCTGCAGCCTATGTTTACGGTACTGCAGCTGACCTCAATATGCCCAATGCCGTTACCGCAGTTGTCGTCACCTACCGTGGTCTGGATACATTGGGAGAAGTGACAGTGCTGTTTCTGGCAACCGCCGGAGTGGGTTTTTTCCTGCGCAGAAAAGAGCAGGGCAAGGCAGTCAGAAGACCCGGCTCAGAAGTCCTCAAATCCGGTGCCAATCTGCTGTCGCCGCTTATCATCATGTTCGGAATTTATATTTTCAGTCACGGACATCTGACCCCGGGAGGTGGTTTTCCGGGAGGTGTGGTAATGGCGTCAGCCTTTCTGCTGCTGCTTTTGGCAAATGAAAACTTTGGCTTCTCACACGGAGTTATAAATCTGACCGAGACAATTTCAGGTCTTGGATTTGTTTTGATTGGACTGGCGGGATTACTGTTACTGGGTCTCAATCATTTTCTGGATCCGCGCTGGCTGGGCTTGGGTCAGTTCGGCAGGTTGTTTTCTGCCGGAGCCATACCTCTGATTTACAGTTTTATAGGTCTCAAAGTGGGAGCCGAGATGTCCGGTCTGCTGGATTCTCTGCAGAGTGACGGAGGTGAGGCATGATAGTCATGATAACCGGCTTTCTGCTTGTCCTGATCGGCATCTGGGCTATGCTCACACGCAAGGATCTGATCAGAATCATCATCGGTTTTGCCATCACTGATACAGGCATCAATGTCCTGCTGGTCGCCATCGGCTATGTCAAAGGCAAGACCGCTCCCATCATTGACAGCACAGTAACAGAGGCTACCGGCGCTTTGGCAGGTATGCAGGCTGTGGATAAAGTGGTTGACCCGGTCCCTTCGGCGCTGGTGCTGACCGCCATCGTGATCGGATTGGCGGTGACTGCTCTGATGCTGGCTTATGCCATCCGGCTGTATAAAACCAAAGGCAGCCTGAATATTGATGACTATGAGGAGCAGAAATGGTGAATCCTCTTTATCTGATAGCCGTTTTCCTGATAGGCGCATTCCTCATTCCTTTTGTGGACAGGGCTGACCGCAGGCTGAGTTTGTCTATTTACTTTTTAGTCATGATATATGCCTGTTTGACGGGACTTATACATCTTTTGCAGATTGGTTTCCAACCTGTTCAGACCCAGGTCTTCACGGCAGGATTTTCTGCGCCTTTATCCATCGCCCTTAATTTCGGTTTCAAGGAAGCAGTTCTGACTTTGGCATTTAACATTGCCGGTTTACTGACAGGGATTTTTCTGATTAGGAAACTGCTCAGGGAAAGCGTTCAAGTCATTTCCCTGCTGCTATTAATGATGCTGGGAGCCAATGGTTTGGTGCTGACCCGGGACATCTTTAATGCCTTTGTTTTTCTGGAAATTCTATCCATTTCGACTTATGCGCTGATAGGTCTCAAACATACAAAAGAAGCGCTGGCATCAGGCTTTAAGTATGTGCTGGCAAGCAGCCTGGCAAGCGCTCTGCTACTGATTGGAATTGCCTTTACCTATCGCTACAGCGGAACTCTGAATCTCGACACCTGGCTAAATACAACCATTCCTCTCTATCCGGGTTACAAAGTTGCCCTGTTTCTGATTATCATGGCTGTCGTAATCGAACTGAAGCCGTTTCCCGCCAATGGCTGGGCTCTGGATGTCTATCAGACAGCCAATTGCGGAATTGCCTCTTTGCTAGCCACAGTCAGCACCGGCGCTCTGCTCTTCTTCTTTTACAAATTGCTGCCGCTGCTGCCTTCCGGGTATTTATCAATCCTTGCTGTAACGGGATTGGTTAGTTTTCTACTCTCAAATCTGACTGCCCTCCGGCAGAAAAGCGCCGGCAGACTGCTGGGCTACTCATCCACTGCCCAGACCGGACTGATTATCTTTGTGCTGGCGGGGTTGAACCATTTAGGCATTGACCAGGACAGAATCCTCATCATTGCAGCAGGCTTGTTTATCACAAATTTCATTGCGAAAAGCGGTCTGTTCTGGCTCAAGGGACTCATTAAGAAAGACGAAATCAAAGACTGGCAAATCCTATCCGACAATAGCCTGCCTCTGATTATGTTCGGAGTTTTTATTTTAAGTCTGGTGGGATTTCCGCCCTTCCCGGCTTTCTTTGCCAAGTTCGAACTGGTCAGAATCCTTGTTCTCAAAGGCAGTTGGGTGGCTCTGACAGCTATCCTGCTTGGCTCCCTTTTGGAAGCTGCCTATCTGCTGCGCTGGCTTGGACTTGCAGTAAAACGAGATGAATCAGAGCAAAACTCACTGTCTCTTGATTTCTCCAAACTGGTTCCCATCCTGCTGGGAAGCGTTGTTCTCTTTGCTTTGTCTTTGCTGGGCGCCGCCCAAATTTACGGGTTGAGCAGCGGAATGCTGTTTCCCATCATGCTGCTTTGGGTGTTTGTGACTCTGGATTTTCTGCCGCTGAAGCTCAAAGGGCTTCTGGCAATAGGTGTAATCGGTTTCTGGGGCTGGAAATATTTCTTCAGTCAGATGACCGGCATCGGGCTTTTGTTTGCGATCATCCTGATTGGCGGTTCGCTGGTTCAGATCTTTGGCTTTCTTCATCACAAGGACCGCAAACCGGGTTTGGTACCTCTGCTTGTGATGCTGATTTTTGCTTTGGGAAATCTGCTGCAAGCCACCACCAAACTGGAATTCTTCCTGTCCTGGGAGTTTATGACTCTGGCTTCCTATCTGCTGATTCTGAGAGGCAGAGACGCTTCCAAAGCTGCTTTGAGCTATGTGCTGTTCTTTCTGGGCGGGGCTTATCTGATACTCACCGGCCTTATTCTGATTCCGGTCATGTATCTGAATACGCCTTTGTATTTACAGGCAGGTTCTCTGCAGATAGGTCTCCTTGCATCCCTCCTGCTTGGAATTGGGTTTATAATCAAATTAGGCGCTCTGGGAGTGCATGTCTGGCTGCCTGGCGCTTATACCAAAGCGGATGATGAATTCACTTCTGTATTGTCATCAGTTCTTTCCAAAGCCGGTGTTTTTGGACTCATTCTGGTTTTAGTGATGGCAAAAGATGTCCTGAATTCGCATAACTATTTATTGCTTGCTTTAAGCTGGCTGGGTGTCCTGACCGCCTTTTTCGGAGCTCTGATGGCAGTGTTTCAGGAGGATGTGAAAAAACTTTTGGCCTATTCAAGCATGAGCCAATTAGGATACATAATTCTTGGCTTGTCCCTGATGTCTCATCTGGGCTGGGTTTCCGCTTTGTATCTAACCTTCAATCATATGTTTTTTAAGGCTCTCATCTTTATGGCAATTGCCGGCGTAATCCTGAGAACCGGAACCCGGAATATGTATGAGATGGGCGGATTAATCAAAAAGATGCCGATATCCTACATCAGCGTTCTGATGGGCATCATTGCTGTATCGGGAGTTCCTCCTCTGACGGGATTCGGCTCCAAGTGGTTTATCTATACATCCCTGATTGAGCATGGATCTTATTTTCAGGCAGGTCTGGCTTTCTTTGCCAGCGCCATTGCCTTTCTTTACCTTTATAAACTGATTCATACAGTCTTTCTGGGACAACCCAAACCCGACCAGAAGGATGTTAAAGAAGGCCCCGTGTGGCTTTTGATCCCCCAGGTTGTATTTATAATGGCAATTATGGGAGCTTCCTTATTCCCCAATTATCTGACCAAACCCATATCCAATGCAGTTTCCGCCTTTATTGCCAAACCCGAATGGCTGTCCTGGACCGGATATAATATCACTCTGAACTCCCCTGTTCTGCATGGCAATTGGAACGGCAATCTGGTCATGCTGGTCACCATGGGTGTGTTTGTATTTCCTCTGCTGTGGCTGCTTCTGGTCAATGCCAAAACCCAGAAAGTGAAGCAGTTCAACATTGTATTTGCGGCAGAGCGTCCATATAAACCCTGGACCACACATTTTGCGCATAATATGTTTGCCCATTACAACAAAGCATTGGGTTGGCTTATTACACCCAAGATAACTGCTTTTTGGCAGAGTGTGTCTGAATGGACACATTCCACATCTGCTATGCTGTCATACATTTATACTGGTAATGGTCAGACCTATCTGCTGCATATTTTCATGTATATTCTGGTAATTTACATAGTCGGAGGAGTTCGCTGATGAGTATTATTGTAAAAATCCTCTGGTCCTTTTTGTCTCTGGGAGTGGTCACTATTTGGGGCCTGACCTTGACAGGCATCGTGGCCAAAATCTTTGCCAGAGTACAGGGCAGACTTGGTCCGCCAGTCTGGCAGCCCTTTGTGGATATTATTAAAAACAATGCCAAACGCACAGCAGTCAGCCATGGTATTATGTTCTATCTGGGTCCTGTGTTCCGTATCGCAGGCGGGATTGGCACCTATATGTTCATCCCTGCCATTTACGGTTCGATGATTTTCTCCAATTTCTCTGTTTCCGGAGATGTCTTTCTGGTGATGTACTTCATCTTTTTCGGACAACTGGGAATGGCTTTGGGAGCAGGCGAGGGAGGACATCCATATTCGGCAATCGGCGTGGCCAGAGGACTGGCTCAGATGACTGCTTTTGAAGTCCCCTTTGCTTTATCTGTAATCAGTTTAGCCGTGCAGTATCATACTCTGAATATCACGGAAATAGTGGCTGCTCAGCAGGGCGGAATCCTGTACTGGACTTTGTTTACTAATCCTCTATCTGTGATAGCAGCCATGATTGCCATGCTGGGTATGAATATGTACAATCCCTTTTCCGTAGTGATCGCGCCTCAGGAAACACCCATCGGACCACCGACCGAATACTCCGCTTCCTTTCTGGGTATGCTTGCCACCAATCGCGGAATCTTCAATGCCGCCAAGATGGTGCTGTTTATGAATCTCTATTTTGGCGGAGCCACCAATATCATCAGTATGATAGTTAAAACCTTCTGCATCTATTTCTTCAGCGTCTTTATCGGAGTTGCATTTCCGCGTTTTAAGACTGAAGATGCAATCCGCTTTTTCCTGAAAATGCCTGTTTTGATAGGCCTTCTGGCCATTGTAGTCTTTTTGATTTAGGAGCCAAATATGGAAGATTTAAAAGATATAACTCAAACAAATGCACCATCTGAAGTATCAGACTTAAAACCTGACAGAGAATGGCGCAAGGACGAGAAAACCCTGACCAATGATGAACTGACTGAAGAGGAGAAGGATTGGTTTGCCGATGCCAGACCTCAGAAGGTGATGCCTGCCTGGGCTCCCATGGAGAAATTCTATAATTGGGCAAGGGCTAACAGCCTTTGGATTCTGGCTTTTGGCACCGGTTGCGGAGCTATCGAGCTGCGTCCTTTAGTCACAGCCAGATACGATATATCAAGATTAGGAATGCAGCCGAGACCCACTCCACGTCAAGCTTCAGTCTTTATGATTGGCGGCTATGTTTCTATTAAAACACTGAAGCGAATTGTCCGCAGTTATGAACAGATGCAGGGTCCCAAGTTTGTAGTGGCAGTCTGCTCCTGTGCCATCAACGGCGGTATGTATTGGGATTCTTATAACACCGTCAAACGCATCGACCAATACATCCCTGTCGATGTTTATGTCACAGGCTGCATGCCTCGTCCCGAAGCAGTAATGGCAGGATTTACCAAACTCAAGGAACTGATTCTGGCAGGCAAAGCAGAGGGGCAAAACCTTTATGCCGAGAAGTTTGACTGGTTCAAAGCCAACCAGAAACAAGTCATCAAAGACTGGAACATGCCTGATTACAACTGGTAGGAATTATGAAAGATTTATTTGATAAACTCTCCCTGCAATTTACTCTGAGTGAATTTATGCAGCAAAGACCCAATCTCGCTTTTGTTACTGTGGAAAAACCCCAGCTTGTGAGCTTAATAACCTGTCTGCGCGACACCTACCATTACACTCATCTGGTCTTTGTCACTGCTGTGGACTGGCTGGAAAACAAGCAATTCCAACTTACCTATATGCTGCATAACTACAACACTCACACTGACTTCGGTATCAGGGTCAGGCTGGACAGAGACAATCCTGTCATGGCAAGCATTCATCTGCTGTGGGAGCAGGGACGTGTTTACCAGCGCGAGTTGCATGAAATGTTCGGGATTGCTTTCCCCGGCAGTCCCGGAGTGGAAGAACCCATGATTTTGGAAGGCTGGCAGGGACCTCCTGTCATGCGTCGTGATTTTGATACCAAAAAGTATAGTCTGGAAACCTATGACCACCGCCGGCGCGATACAAAAGAACCAGAAACCTACATGAAAGAAAAGCTTTACCCCGAGGATTGAAATGGCAGATTTATATCCACCCATCGTCAATGGCAAATCCGTATTTGATTTAAACAGCGGCAAATACCTCAAGATGTGGCAGGGTCCGCAGCATCCCGGTGTGACAGGAAATATGTCACTGGAACTCATCATCAGTGGTGACCAGATTGTGGAGTGCAAAACCCATGTCGGTTACCTGCATCGTGGTTTTGAAAAGCTGATGGAACGCCGCCGTTATATAAATTGCTTTCCCATCGTCTGTCGGATCTGCGTTCCCGAACCTGATACCAATGAATATCTGTTTTGTGCTGCCATGGAAGAACTCATGGGAGTAGAAATCCCGGAACGCGCCAAGTGGTTGCGCACACTCAATCTGGAGCTCTCACGTCTGGCAAGTTTCCTGATGTGGACCGGCGGTCAGAGCGGTGCTTTTGGTCACGGAACCGTTGCACAATGGGCTTTGGCACATCGTGACTTTGTTTTGGATTTGTTTGAAGAGTGGACCGGAGCCCGGATTTATCACATGTATATGACTCCCGGAGGAGTCAGAGGCGGCATTCCTGAAGGTTGGGAAAATCATACAGAGAAGGTTCTGAAGGGAGTTGAGAAGCTTTTGGGTGAAGTCTGGCATGTCATGTTTAACAATGCTGTGTTCAAATCGCGTGCGGTCGGACTGGGTAAAATCACAACTGATATGATTGACCGTTTCGGTGTTGTAGGACCTGTGGCACGCGGCAGCGGAATGGCTCGTGACACCAGAAAAGACAGTCCTTACCTGATTTACGACCAGCTTGATTTTGTTGTCGAAACAGAAACTGCCGGCGACACCTATGCCCGTGCTGTAGTGCGCTGGAAGGAAATGTATCAATCCATCAGTCTGATTCGTCAGATTCTGCAAAAAATGCCCAGAACCGGTCCGGTGCATGTGACTTTACCCAATGTTCTGCATCTCAAAGTCCCTGCCGGCGAAACCTATGTCCGGGCAGAATCCACCAGGGGTGAGTATGGCTATTACATGGTTTCGGACGGAACTGCTTTTCCACGTAAAATAACCGTCCGAGGTCCTTCCTATTCACATGCCATGGCGCTTTTGGAGCATCTGGCAGTAGGTGTAAATATTGCCGATACGCATGGTCTGATGCTTTCTCTGCATACTTATCCGCCGGAAATCGAGAGGTAAAAATGAAACTGAAAGATATTCTGTCTCCCCTCTACGTCTGGAAACGCGCTTTTGAAAAGCCTTATTCCATTGCCACTCTGACGGAGCAGCGTCCCGGCTCTCCTACTTACCGTGGTTTCCACCAAAACGATATTGATAAATGCATCGGCTGCGGCTCCTGCGCTGAAATCTGTCAAAACATCACAATTGACATGGTTCCTGCTAAAGAAGCCAAGGACGGTGATAGCGGACTGCGACCGCGTTTTGACTATGGCTTGTGCTGCTGGTGCGCTTTGTGCGTTGATATCTGTCCCACCGGCTCTTTGAAGATGTCCAATGCTTACACCTGGGTCGAAGAAGGGCTGGACAAAGACGCGCGTGAAACCTTCTGTTTCATTCCCGGAGTGGATGAAAAACCCTGGGATAACGAAGAACTCGGTTATAAGCGTCCCGAAAATTATGAGCTTTTACATCTGGATAGAGTCCCCATGCCCCATCTGCAGACTGAAGAGAGGATTTCCTCTTTCATCGAAATGGTCAAAGGATTTTCCCTAGAACAGGCTGTCAAAGAAGCAGACCGCTGCATCCAATGCGGAATCTGCACGGCCACTTGTCCTGCCCATATGAATATTCCCGCTTACATCAAAGCCATCCGGGAAGACAATCTGGAAGAGGGTTTGCGCATCATGTATGAAACCAATCCTTTGCCCGGAGTCTGCGGACGCATTTGCACCAAGCGTTGTGAAGACGTCTGCGCCCTTTCTCACAGAGGTGAAGCCATTTCCATCCGCTGGCTCAAACGTTATCTTTCCGATAGTGTCGAAGCCCAAAAATACAAGTCAATTCTGGCTTCTGAAATCACTCCTCAGAATAAGATAATTGCCATTATTGGAGCGGGTCCCGGTGGTCTGAGTGCTGCTTTTTACCTGTTGAATTTAGGTTATGAAGTCGAGATTTTCGAAGCAAAACCCGCTGCCGGAGGAATGCTGCGTTACGGAATTCCCGAATACCGCCTGCCCTATGAGGCTCTGGATAAAGATATAAACTACATTCTTTCCTTGGGAGCCAAGCTGCATCTGAATACCAAGGTCGGCACAGACATCAGCTTTGACGAACTGCATAAAAGATTCAATTCTGTATTTATTAGCGTCGGTTTATTTGAGTCCAGCCGGATTGCCATTGAAGGAGAAACTTTACCCGGTGTCATCAACGGTTTGGATTTTCTGGATGATGTGACTTATGGTAAAGCACCCAATTTGGGAAAACACGTTCTGGTCATCGGTGGCGGCAACGTGGCCATGGATGCTGCCAGAACTGCGAGGCGTCTGGGTTCGGAGGTTACAGTCCTGTACCGCAGAAGGGAAGTTGATATGCCTGCCGACCGCGAGGAAATTGAGGAAGCTTTTGAGGAAAACGTCCAATTCCACTTTCAGGCCTTCCCTATTCGGATCGAACAGACTACTGACCATCGTCTGTCATTCATCTGGGGCAAGGCCGTAATGGTTCAGCAGGAGGATGGCAAGAGGCCAGTCCCCGTGATGCTTGAAGGCAGTCAGGAAAGCATTGTGGCAGATACGGTTATCGCTGCCATTGGGCAAAGCGCACATTACCACTGGATGGAAGGTAAAGCCATAACCAATATAAAGTTCGGTAAATTCAATATAGAAGCTGATCGCTGGGGCAAAACATCTGACCCAAAGGTTTTTATCGGAGGAGATATTTTCAACCGTACTGCCGATGCCATCTCCGCCATTGCCGACGGACACCGCAGTGCCAGGGCGATTGATGCTTTCCTGCAAGAAGCAGGAAGCAATTATAAATAAGAAATAACCTCCAGATAATCGCAGTTCTGCCTTAAAATGATGGTAAAATAAGTATAAGCTAAGTCTCAGCTTCTTGGGACAGAAGATGTAACTTGTTTTTAAGCGGACTTTTCCTGCTTTCTGCCTGGATCTAGCGTGGATAATGTTCCCATAAGCCCACGTAGAGATTTCTCAACTAAAGTGCTCTAGCCATTTAAGAAAAGTGATTTAACCTCTCAAAAGTAGAAAAGGTTTTATAAACATCGCCTGAAATATTCAATAAAATGCAAATTTATATTATTTTCACTTGACAAAATGCGAACTTGCTTTACTATATTATTATATGAAATTTAAGGGAGGTAACTCAATAATGAAACTAGGAATGAAATCAATTTTACTAAGTATCATGATTTTGGCTCTAGCTGTCAGCAGCTTTGCCTTGGAGAGCACCCTCACGCTTAAAGGCGGAGTGGCTCAAGCAAAAACCGATATCGAAGAAAAAGAAGAACTGAACGGCATGATCGGACTTTCCTATGAAGTCTGGTTAGCAAAATGGATGAGCTTGGGACTTTATCCTTATTTAACAAGAATTCAGGGTGGAGAAAAAGATTCCTGGCTGAATGTTGGAACCGAAGAAGTTCCTAATTTAATTCCTCAGAATTTCCAGTCTGACCTGATAGGCGGCGATTTAATGCTTAAAATCAGACCTCACTGGTATCCGATTGCACCTTATGTTATGGGTGGTGTCGGCCTGGTGAATTTCTTCCCCAAAACCAAAGAAGGCAGTCATATCACGGGTTATCCTGATTCGGAATATGATTATACTGTTGCCGTTATGCCTGCTGTGGGAGCCGGACTCAATATCTTAACCAAGTGGGGTGTTGATTTTGACCTCGGCTACCAGATGAATTTCCCTTCCACCGATTATCTGGAAGGTTGGGAAGCTAATGACGATAATGACACCTATTGGATGGCTTGGCTGGGCTTGTCACACACCTTTGGTAAAGGCAAGAAAGTTGTAGAAGAGCTGCCACCGGCTACTTTGGACGTAACTCCTGCCACCCGCAATGTAGCCAAAGCTGCCGGAACCACAGATTTCAACATAATGTCCAATGGTCTGTGGACTGTTACAGAAAGCGAAGACTGGTTATATGTAGAACCGATGAGCGGAACCGGCGATGCCAAGTTTGTTGTAACCTATGACAGGAATCCCGGCACCTATGCCAGAACCGGAGAAATCTTTGTCATCGGCGACGGCATCTCCAGAACCGTCAAAGTTGTGCAGGATGGTGTTAATCTGAAAATTACCCCCGGCGTCCAGAACGTGTCTTATGAAGCCGGAAACACATCCTTTAATATCAATGCCAACGACGATTGGACTATCACTGAAGATGTGGACTGGCTGACTGTCACTCCGATGAGTGGAACCGGCGATGCCACATTTGTGGTCAACTATGATGCCAATCCTTATGAAACCACCCGGACCGGTCAGATTGTCATCACCAGCAATGGCGTGACTCAGACTGTAACAGTCGTTCAGGCAGGTATGCAGATTGTCATGTCGCTGAAGAACGTCAACTTTGAATTTGACAAATACAGCCTGACCACAACTGCCAGAGGCATTCTGGATGAGAATGTCGTTACTCTGAAAAACTATCCCAACATCAGAATCGAACTGCAGGGACACACTGACTACATCGGAACTGAAGCCTACAATCAGAACCTGTCCCAACAGAGAGCTGATGCAGTGAAGAGCTATCTGGTCCGTGGCGGCATTGATGCAGCCCGTATTAATACCTCAGCCTGGGGCGAAAGCAAACCCATTGCTGACAACGAGACAGATGAAGGCAGATTCCAGAACAGAAGAGTGGAATTCCTCAGAATCAACTAATCAACCCAAACCTAAAACAACATAATAAAAGGGCTCGTTTTGAGCCCTTTTTCTTTTTTAAAAACAATCTCCTCAAACTGATGAAAGCAATTTTTCTTGACATCATCCTGCCTTATATCTTATTGAATATTAATGAAAAATTTCGAATCGTCGTATAGGGAGGATAAATGAAGCACGGACTCAGAACATTTTTACTGATTACAATTATTATGTCTTTGGCGGTCAGCGGTTTTGCACTGGTCAGCACTCTTACGCTCAAAGGTGGAGTGGCTAGGGACGCAAGCGATATTGAAGATGAAAAACAGATTAACGGAATGCTGGGGTTATCCTATGAAATTTGGATGGCAAACTGGATCAGCCTGGGTATCAATCCCTACCTCACAAAACTCCAGGCAGGCGCAGAAGAAGATGCCATTAACTTCAAATCCAATATTGTCGGCGGCGACCTGTTGCTGAAGATCAGACCCCACTGGAAACCAATTGCACCCTTTATTTATGGCGGAGCAGGAGTGGTGAATTTCTATCCTAAAGATTTGGCAGACAATCCTCTGGGTGGCGACCCTGACAGCGCTTATCCCTATACAACTTTGGCGGCTCCGGTTGCGGGTGCAGGTTTTTCCATTCTCACCGGAACCGGCATTGACTTTGACCTGGGTGTGCAGTATCAAATGTTAAATACTGACTATCTGGAAAGCTGGAAAGATGGAGATACCGATGATGCTATCTGGATGGCATATCTGGGCATATCACACACCTTTGGACAAAAGAACATAGCCGAGCCGGTAGTTCAGGAAGCCGAAGAAATCAAATTCAAACCGACTCTGACTGTGGGGCGCGATTTGTTCAATGTCAGCTCCGAACAAGGTGTGGCAGGCGCATCCATACTATCCAATACTGATTGGACCATAACCAGTGATGCAGAATGGCTGAGAGTTTATCCCACCAGCGGCAGCGGAAATCAGTCTTTCGATATCAGTTACGACGACAACCAAGCCTATTTTGACAGAACCGGAACAGTGACCATCACAGGCAGCGGACTTACCCAAACCATCACAGTTTTGCAAAAAGCCGGCATGGACGAACCTAAACTGTTTGTGGAAGAGCGCACCCGTTACGTAACAAGCGAAGCTGGTAGTATCGATTACCAGATTATTGCCAATGTAGCCTGGAAGGTTTCGGAAGATGTGGAATGGCTGTCTATCTCTCCTTTAAGCGGCAGCAACGATGGCGTCCTGAATATCAAATACGACGCCAATCCGACCCGCAAAGCCAGATCAGGACAGGTTGTGATTGAAAGTCAGGATTTGAATCAGACTTTAACAATTATTCAGGAGAGAATAAAACCAGGTACTATTGTCAAAGATAAACCCCTGATTCTGGAAGGAGTTCATTTCAAATCAGGCAGTTCTTCAATAGAAAAAGAATCTTATGATACCCTCGATGAAATGGTGGAAACGCTGAAATACTATCCTGAAATGATTGTGGAAATCCAAGGCTACACAGACAGCACGGGCTCACTGGAAATCAACAGAAAACTTTCCCAGGCCAGAGCTGAGGCAGTCAGAGAGTACTTGATTAATAAAGGTATTGCCGCCAGCAGAATGACTGCCAAAGGATACGGTCCTGAAAATCCCATTGCTTCAAACAGCACTCCGGAAGGCAGAGCACAAAACAGACGCATTGAATTTGTAAGAATGGACTAATCAGCTAATAATAACTTTCCTGGGGGGAACTCTTAATCGGGTTCCCCCTTTTTTATCCTTTTTGCCTTCTCTGCAAACCCCGGTTTCTGCAATTCATTAGAGGTGTCCGGCAGCTCACAAGAAAAAAAGGTTGACTGCATAATGAGCTGTCAAATTTGATGCTTAGAAGTAGAAAAATCGGATTATGAAGAGATTAATTATCGCGATAGACGGTCCTGCAGCATCAGGTAAAAGCACAACTGCCAAGCTTTTGGCCAATCGGCTGGGCTATGTGTATCTGGATAGCGGAGCTATGTATCGGGCCTGTGCTTTGGCTGCTTTGGAAGCCGGAATTGCCTATGATGATACTGAAAATCTGAGTAATCTGCTTGAGAACATCGACATACGAATCGAATACAGCCCTCAGGGCAATAAAGTTCTTTTGAATGATATAGATGTGACTTTGCGAATCAGGGAAGAAGATATTTCCCGCCTGTCATCAGACATTTCCACCCTTGGACCCGTGCGCGAAAAGATGGTCGCCCTGCAACGCAAAATGGGCTCGGAAGGCGGCGTGATAATGGATGGCAGGGATATCGGAACAGTCGTTTTTCCCCATGCCGAGCTCAAATTCTTTATGATTGCCACGGCTGAAGAAAGAGCCCGCCGGCGTTGTCAGGAACTACTTGCAAAAGGCAGACTGGCTGATTTTGAGGTTGTGCTCAAAGAACTGCAGGAAAGAGATTTGCAGGATAGCACCAGAGCTTTAGCACCGCTCCGCCCGGCTGAAGATTCCATTCTGATAGACACCACCAGCCTCAGCATTGAGCAGCAGGTGGAACTGCTTTATCAGTATGTTCTAACCAAGCTTGAGTCGGAAGGTTTCTGAGATGGAAATTCTGCTGGCTCAGCACTCCGGTTTTTGTTTTGGCGTCAAGCGTGCCATTCAGATGGCTCTTGATGCTGCCGGTAAAGAGCATCCCATCTACACTTTGGGACCCTTGATTCATTCACCTCAGATGGTGGAGGAATTGGCAGAACGCGGTATAAAGCTTGTGGATAAACCTGAAAAACTGCATGACAGCATCGTAATTATCCGTTCCCATGGGATAACTCTCTCCGACCGCAAAACCCTGATTCGAAATGGAAACACCCTGATTGATGCCACCTGTCCCTTTGTAAGTAAAGCGCAGGAATATATCAGACTGCTTTGTGCAGCAGGCTATCCGGTCATGCTGATGGGTGATAAGAATCATCCGGAAGTGGTTGCCATGCTCTCTTACTGCAGCGGCGAAACCTATGTCGTCAGTAATCCGGATGAGCTTCCCGACAAGCTTTGGCAGAAGCTGGGAGTGATTTCCCAGACCACCAAGCATATGGAAACCCTGCAGGAATTGGTTAGCAGACTGGTTCCCAGGGTCAAGGAACTCAGGTTATTTAATACCATCTGCACCGCGACTTCCGTCAGACAGGAAGCCACGGTTGCTCTGGCCCAAAAATGTGATTTGATGATCGTTATCGGCGGTCGCAACAGTTCCAATACAAAAATGCTGGCAAGCCTTTGCTCCGGCATCACAGAAACTTTACACGTAGAAACTGCAGATGAAATTGGTGCGGAACACATCAGTTCCCGACAGAAAATTGGTTTAACGGCAGGAGCTTCCACTCCTGATTATTTAATTGTCGAAGTTTATAATAAAATGAATCAACTCACGGGAAATCGGACAACCGTGAATAGTGTCGAAAATATACCTGTCCACAAGGAGGAATCATGTTAACTCATGACCAAACAAAAGAACAAGACGAAGTCAAAAGCGAAGAGACGGAAGCAACTGCTCCCGTTAATGAAGAACAAGCGTCCACAGAGTCCGCACCTCTTGCGGAAACATTGGAAAATGCAGAACAAACTGCTGATGTAACACCAGTTCAGGAAGAACCGGAACCTGTAGCAGCCGAAGAAGCCAAACCCAAAGCTGAAGAACCAGAAGTAGCGCAGGACTCCGTTCCTGCGACTGAGGAAACTCCTGCTGAAGAACCAAAAGCTGAAGTACCAAAAGTAGCGCA